>JAOAIJ010000016.1 GCA_026414765.1 Clostridia bacterium
TCTTCAACTGTTTTATATTTAAGCTTAATTATCCTTAAAACTTTCATTTTTACCCCCCTGTATTAATTTACCAGTGCGTTACACTATAGATAATATTTAAATTTAAATCCGCATTTGAAATTGTAGCCCCCCCTGCTAGTAAGGAGGGGGGAAAGTCGATACTTGGGGTCTTTTGCTAGGGTCTTTGCCCGGAAGGTGAGGCATCACCAAAAGTTAGGTTATCATGGCTACTCGCATAACTAACGGGTCATTTCTATGGGGTCGCTCGCCCTTATTGTCAAGAAAGCTTTCGCGGCATAAGAAGTATTTCTAACGGGTCACGAGCAATTTATTCCACGTTCTTTCATTGACAATCAGGAACCTACGCCATGATTCTGACACCTCAGGCGATGCCCCACCGGGCAAGCTAATAAGCATAACCGTCTGCGGATACTCATGTGGGGGGACCCCCGAGAACCCCTCCACATGAGCCTCTCCTTCGACGGTTATGCAACCTCGTTTTCATTTTCATTTTCAAATATTTCAGCAACCGGACTGTCAGATACATTAATAACCGCCTTTTCAGGCTCCACACCTTCCAGCCTTGCCCTTTTTCTTGCTTCGATTTTTTCAAGCAGCTGCGGAGACATTTTGAAGCCTTCAAAAAGCTTCATAGTGTCGTATTTATCCCCGTATTTCTTTTTGTAGCGGAAGAATTCCGACCCAACTCTTTCCTTTGCCACATACCAACGTTCTATAGCTACAAACAAAGAAAAGGGTAACAAGAAGAACAGGCCAAAGTTATTTACTTTGCGGTGTACTATTTCGGTTTCCACCATTGTACGAATCTGTTTATCAATCATCTTTTCGCCTTGGCAGCTCAGGATAAAATCAAACCCGAGTTTCCTGTGTTGTGAAAAGAAGTCAATCCATTCTGTCCGGTCGGCAGCTCCAACGTTCCTACTGTTATACTTTCCTCCTGCTTCATCATAAACAACTAAGCATTGGCTTTCCTTTTTGTTCTCAATATAGCCATATTCTATTGCATGCTCCAAGAGTGAGTTTACAGTTATATCAGCATTTAATTTGTAAAAGAATCTATCGGCATAACCTTTGGTCATTTCCTCTTCATCAAACTTTAATGGAAAGTTTGCTATGACATGTTTTCCTTTTCTAAGCCATTCCAATATTTCACGTACCAGATGCAAGCTTTTTCCGCTCCCTGGTGTCCCGGTATACATTGTTAACATATTATTCTCCTGCTGCCTTCGCCCACCTGAGCGGGATTCTTATTGCATAATATATTCCTACAGCTATAACATAAGCTTCTAGTACTACTACAAACTCCTGTACAGGTAAGAAGTAATTTATGTACTTTAACCATTGCTGGTCTAAGTTCCCAACAAATATAAAAGGGCTGTCAGGCAACAACAGTAGTATTGTTTGCAATACTTTTCCCAAAGCCGATATTATCCCGTTTATGATACCTATCATTATGTTGCACCCCCCAACAGTTTCCTTGTACCGAATATAAGGCCTACAATAAGAGCTACAAGTATAAAAGCCCTTGCAATCTTGAATATTCCGTCAAACTTTTTCAAATCGATTGTGAATCCTAAATCCTTACCCAATATTTCATCCCGCCATTTAATATCCCAACTTGGCGGATCAGGGCTATCTATAAGCAATAGTTTTACAGTTCTAAGCAAATCCCAGGGCAGGGAAAAAGGGAACTTCGTAGTAAACAGATTCCCTGCAACCTTTAACGGCTCAAAATTAATATCACCGCTAGTATCAAGGGATGTACTTGTTTCTGCTGCTGTACCTGTCCAGGTCAATCCATCAGCAGCGGTATATGTCCCAGTCCATGTTCTAGCTCCTGTTGCAGTCCACCCCCAAGTACCTTCCCATGTTCCTACCCTAGATAAATCCATATCCCCTGTTATAGTTCCTGTACCGGTAAATGTATATGTACCCATACCTGGGACACAATCTTTAAAAGCCCCTGTCCAATTGTTACGATATGTCACAGTGTTAGTTACTGAACCTTTTGGTATAACCTGTTCAATAGATTCCACTATATGTGGTTTGTCTACGGTTACAGGAAACTCGTTTAGCGCAGTTTCTTTAACTTTTATTGTGTCTCCTCTTTCTACACGTGTATCCATTAAGTCGTTATACTCAACACCTGTTCCATAAGCTTGACCACCTTCAGCCATTAACTTCCATTCAGGCTCCATCCTCATGCCTGTATTTTCTGTACACTTAAATGTTAATCTTACATCTACATTCTGTGTAATAGGCATTGTTATATCTTTTACTTTTATACCACTTGGGTTATATATTGTTAAGTTATAGTTATTTACATCAATTTTGTATTTGTTATATAAAGCCTTTATTCCTAAGCCTGTAGCAGCTAATTCGTATTCATACACCAACGCGCCTGTTACCCTATCTATAACTTGCAAATATGTATTAAGTGTTGCTGAAGCTCCTTCGCTCTGTTGCGAACTGTATATTCTTGTCTTTGATACTTTGAATTTACGGCTATATTCCATATGGTTTGTACTTAATAATTCCATTGACATTTCTGTTATTGAATCTATTACAACCTTACCAGACCATAAAAGCATATCCCCATTTACATATATACTTGTCTTGTTTGCTGATTTTAGATAGTTATAATAGTCGTAGAATATGTTACTCATTAATACTTCGTTTTTGTCTACACTTACTGAACCTGTTATTTCGTCTCCTCTTCCAATGCTTATTGCCCAGTTACAAAAATCTTCATACAGTGTTTTTACTTTGCCTAAATCCTTTGGTACATCATTTGCAGCTACATAAGTACACCCTGCTACACCTAAACCATACAAAACTAATTGTGCTAATTCAGACAATCCCCATGCTGCCGGTATTATAAAAGGTATTGCATGCGCTTCCTGATATTGTCCTAACCATACAAAACAGGTTATTAATACGCACAGTATTAGGCATAATACTTTCTGTACCTTATTATTTCTACATGTAAATTCCAATCTCCGACCCTCCTTTCACATACAAAAAACAACAGAGCTGCTGGACTCTGCTGTCTTTTGTATGTAGTTTTAGGCTGAAATTTTTTTAAAAATTTTCTTCGCAAAAGTTATTGCTTGCGGAGCTGCATATACACCAAGCGCAATTACTGCTATTGCTCCTATGGTCGCTATCAATCCAGTTGCTAAAGTTGTAAACATTGTATTTACTTCCGTTGGAAGTGTGCCCTCGCCTGCTGCGAATGCACTTATTGACATTATTGTCATTACTCCAACTGCCAATCCTGTACTGACTACTTTCTTATTCTTTAATATGTTCATACGTCTTACCTCCGTTAAAATTTAGTTGTTACTTTCCATGCGTGCCATAAACGGTTTATCTGCCATGCAGCACCACCACACGCTATTGCAAGTAGGAATCCCAGTCCGAAACCTTCTGAAAATACTGAAAAATCAAACATGTTGCACCTATATATTAAGCCCCTTCCAGCAGTTACAGGGTCTTAATGCCTTTACTCTTTCATTACTACCCAAAATATTAAGCCTACTAAAATTCCGCTTAATACTCCAAAGCAGAAATTCAATATTGTTGCTATGTTTTGAAGTAATTCAACCTCTGTCATATTACACTACCAACTCAAGAGCTTGGAAATACAATTCATCCTTATATGTCTGTACTTCTGCCTTAATCTTTATAGGTTTTCTGTTTGGTACGTTGTCTATTACCTTTTCAAGATTAACGTCTCTTACTGTCACCTGTACGGATTCAAACCCGTTCAGCATATGCAGCGTAACCCTTGTCTTGTCGTTCCTGGTCACCCTTTCAAGTGCCAGTTTTTCACCTTCCATTATGATTCCTTTCATGCTTTTCATGTAGCTTATCCCCCTTTCTTATATGTAAACGGGCGGGCTGTCATTTGCTGTTGGGGGTCACTTGAAGTCAATTCCTGATGGCAACTATCCGCCCGTTACTAATGTAATTATTTGTTGTACGTAAGACGTACAATATACAATTATTATAGTGTACGAAATACGTAAAGTCAATAGAGAATTTACGAATTATGTACAAGTGTTTTATGTTTTTTACTATATGATATAATTGATTTACGAATTCAGTAAAAAGAGGTTATTATGTTTAGTGGTGATAGACTTAAAATTTTGAGAAATAAAAAAAAACTAACTCAAATTGAGTTAGGAAAAATATTTAGTATTTCTCATGCTACAATAAATAGATATGAAAAAGGCGTTAATCAGCCGGACACAGAAACATTGAATAAATTAGCTGAGTATTTCGATGTTTCTGTCGACTACCTACTTGGAAGAACAAACCTAAAAGATGCTGACCTTCCACAAGGTTCTTATGTCCCTGAAAAAACTGTGAGAATTCCTATACTTGGAGTTGTACGCGCAGGAGAGCCACTTTATGCAGAGCAAAATATAGTAGGCTATTTTACTACCGATATAGATTTGCTTCCTTCCGGGGAATGTTTTTATTTGAAGGTAGTAGGCGATAGCATGAATCTTTCACATATTGTTGATGGGCAACTCATTCTCATCAGAAGGCAGGAGGATATAGAGAATGGGGGAGTTGCCCTGGTATTAGTAAATGGAGAAGATGCAACTATTAAAAAGTTTTATAAAAATGATAATTTAGTTACTTTGATGCCGAATAGTTCTAATCCGGTGCATCAGCCAAGGGTCATTGATTTGAAAAATACACCTGTAAAGGTTATTGGTAAGGTTATTGGGACTTTTATTAGTTTTGAGAGATAATAAGAATTTGATTGGGGGAACTGAAATGCCAGAGGAAAATATTGGATGTTTAGGGTTTGTTCTCAAGCTGTTTGGGCTTATACCAAAAGACAATATAGCTATTGACGAGAACACAAAACTACCCTATGTTCTGAGGGATGATTTTCTATCACCCGCGGAGCGCTCATTTTTCCAAATGCTTCAACAAGTAATTTCCAATAAAGCTGTTATTTGTCCAAAAGTTTCATTAAAGGATATATTCTTTGTTAAAACAAAGGATAATAAAGACTTTTATTCCTATAATAATAAGATTCATCTAAAACATGTTGACTTTCTAATTTGTTCAAAATCAGATTTGAAGCCTGTTTGTGGAATTGAGTTAGATGATACTTCACATCAAAAGGAAGACAGGGTGCAGAGAGATATTTTTGTGGATAAAGTATTTAAAGATGCTAACTTACAGTTAATCAGATTTCAAAATAAAAAGAGCTATACAATGGCAGAGATTGAGGAAAGGCTGAGTCCAATAATTAATAATGAAATTAATCTCAATGCAAACATTGCAAGTTCAGTCTTGCAGGAAACAGATATTCCTATTTGCCCTAAATGCGGAATTCCCATGACTTTGAGAACTTCCAGTAGGGGAGAGAATAAAGGGAAGAAGTTTTTCGGATGTACTAATTACCCGAAATGTAGAGAAATTATGGAAATACAGGATTCTACATAAATACAATTTCGTATAATTATAAGTATTATATAACAAAAAAGCCTCTGAACAGAGGCTTTTTATATTATCTAGTACATAAATACCGTTCATTCTTTTTTTCAAATTCCTTATCTAACATTTCTTTTACGGATTCTTTAGTTTTATTTGTATCGGTTATACCCTCTTTATTGGTACTAGTGTCCTTTAAATTATAACTTTCTTTAATATAACTAATAAAATATTTATCATTATTAACCTTATTCATTTGAATCTACCTCCCTACAATTATTATAGTAATTTTCAAAGAAGTGGTGATTTAATTCAGGTTTAAAATAGTGTTTCCGCTTAATCCAAACGAATCCATCACCTTTTGATATTATTGCTACATCAATTGGTCCACCTACAGTCTGAGAATATTCATCAACTGCCACTTGTCTCTTAAAAGATGTTAAGTTTACTAAGGATTCTGCCATTGAAGCAAGTTCATCTTTAGGTAACACTCTTATTGCCCTTAAAATAGGGAATAGATATGTCTTATTGGAATGTGCCGTAATTTCTTCTGTTAAATCTCTCCATCTTTCATTTAATGTATTTTTCAATGTTTCTCTATGAATCTTTCCCAAAATCGCTTCATCTAATTCATCAACTGCGCTTATAACTTGAGTATTAAATGCCCTGTTAATTACATTTAAATAGCTAGGGCTAATTCCGGTTAAAAATGTATCTACAGTATCGGTTTGTGCGAAAGGAACAATAGCAAAATCATTATCCGTATTTATTTCTACATGTTTATTCTTTATATATTTTATATACCCATTTATTATGCCTGATATTTCAAATGATACTAATATAGGAAAAACGTCCTTTTTTCCAAAACCTGCAATAACTAGTCCAGAATATCCACTTTCTCTTATTTCTTTCTTAAATACTTTAATGCAACTTATTTTTAACTTTTCTTTATACTCGTCACTTATAAGTGTAACAGGTATTTCGCTATTTATCAATTCTAAAATCAGGGTAGAATACTTAGTATTAATATAATTATCGTAATTTTCCGGCAAGTTATTTAGATCATTAAAATCATTAACTATATTATAATAGTTTTCGATGTTGCTATTTAGAATAACTTTTATTTGTTCTTCATTTGGTTTACATCCTATTGCAGCAGCTATATCATTGTAAGCTTTTTGAATCTGACTGTTTAAATCATCCAAAAACCATTTTATAGTATTTCTTATAAATCTTTCTTCATAATGTAAAAAGTTAAAGTTGTCACTTTTTAAATAATCAAAAAAACTATCGCAATAATCATTTATACTAGAAAACTCATTATCTTTAATATGCTCTCTATATTGCTTTATAATTATCTCCCAGGGGAGTCCCATAAATTCTGCATTATTATATACCATTATACTTACAGGGCTAAATTTTGATAACATAAAGAGTTTTTCTGCTGTGTTATAGAACTTATCACCATTACCAATTGTTACAGCGCTATCTGTAGCTAAGGCAATTGCCCTTTTATTCATTAAAGCAATTTGTGCTGTCATTTTTTACCTCACAATATTTATTATACATATTATTTTGACAAAGATTCCTTATTATGTCAATCATTTATATTTGTTAGGAATTAGAGAAGTTAATTTTTGCGAAAAATAAATATAATGTGTATTATGAACAACTACTATGACAGCTGTACATAATTAACCTTTTTTTGGCTTATTTCTCTTGAGTGTTCTTTTGCTTTAGTAATTGCTGTTTTTATTTCATTCTTTATTTCCAGTAACTCTGAACTACTTTTATCTAGTGCATCTACCATTTTTATCTTAAATATAAATTTATCTAACTTTTTTTCTAAGTCTTTACTGAGAGTGTCTAAGAGGCCATGGTTATAATGTATAGAGTCTATCAAAGCTTCGAGAAACATTTTTTTCTCTTCATTGTTACATAAATCTTCATTGGTAATGCTATTGGCGCTATCAATAAGTTTTGAAACTTTAGTACAAACATTATCTAGGTTATGAATTGAATCAATTATATCGATAAATTCATTTTGAAAATAATACTTATAATTTAATCCGTTAACTATTAGATCTGCCCTTGATTTTGCATCTTCCGGCTTTATAACATTAAAAATTAGATCCTTGTATACTTCCTCAAGTGCGCTAATAAATGGATTTTTAAATGTCTGTTTAATAAGTAAAGGAATTAAATATAATGTAGTAAATATTAATCCTGCATACTTAATGTTAATCAATAATAACTCACTTTTCATGTTTGTATAAAGGAAGGTTTTATAAGCGATGAGAATTAGGAATAGTGATATAATAATCTGAAGAACTTTATGAGCCTTATTTGTACCCATAGAACTTGCAGGTACAGGGAATGTATATTTTGAAAAAACGAAGATTAAAAGTGAAGAAATAATACCCCATGCATAGTAAGATATCATTAAAATTTTAAAACTACCTTGGAATAAACTTAAGTGAAGAATTAAGAATATAATAATTGAATACTTTGGTATGTGATAAAAAGATAATTTTTTACTTTCAACCAAAAGGAAGTTGCTGGTATAATAACGATTATTGTTTATCTTGAGTTTATTGATACTAAAACTAATAGGAAAGTTTCCAATAATTTGCTCAATGATTAGTAATAAAAGTATTATATATATAATTTGGTTAGCTTGACCAAATTTTTTTTCAATTTCCTGAATTAAGAGCCATATACAACCAGCTATTGCTGTTAATATTATCCATAGGTTCCAGCCTGGTTTAACATGTTCTTGCTTTAATTGATCTATTTGGTATCGTATTTGGGTAGCTATTGTTCCGTTAATATTTTGTGGCAACTGATCTTCAAGTATCATAGTTTCAGCCCCTTTACATTTTTACGACTTAATTCAAAAAGTTTTTTATATTACAAATTATATACTTTAGAGTCATTTTAAGTCAATTATTGCTACTGCAATAGCAACACAGCATAATGATAAGATTGCATTATAGAACATATGTTCGATGTGACTACGGATCAGAAGGTTGTGGATTCGATCTCTGCCGGGCGCGCCATTAACGAAGAAAGCCTTATGTTTCAACGATTTGAGACGTAGGGCTTTTTTCATACGATGAAATGGTGTCACTCTGATTTTTTGAACTTTTTTGCCTAGTCAGAGGGACACGTGTAGACTTGTTTTCAGCGAATCACAGGGAACGCATTTCCGCTTGATTACCCGTTTTGTAAATATTTTTTTAAGGGGACGGGAATCATGAAACAACGAATCAGTATGGCAAAGTTTACGCCAAATAAGACGGTGAAAGACGGTTATAAGGAATTTATCACGTCATGCAAGGTGAAAAACCTTTCCGAGCAAACAATATTTTACTACGACAAGAATATGAAGATATTCGAGACGTTTCTTGAAATTCAGGAAATATCGCTTATTAAAGAAATCGACCTGACTGTTGTCAACGAGTTTATTCTCTATTTGAAAGCCCTTGGCACTATGAATGATATCAGCATCAATACCGTAATACGTGCAATAAGGGCAATTCTTTACTACTTCCAAAAGCTTGGCTACTGTAAGCCGTTTAAAATAGGTCTCATAAAAGCGGATAAAACAATAAAAGAGACGTATACCGACCACGAGCTAAAGCTGCTGCTGGTAAAGCCCACGATGGAACAGTTTGCCGAATACAGGGATTGGGTAACAATTAACTTCCTATTAGCCACGGGCGTGAGGGTTGGAGAATTGGTAGGCATCCAGGTAAAGGACGTTGATTTCGAGGATTCGGTGGTTAAGGTGAAACGTGGTAAGTCAAGGCGTGAAAGACATATACCCCTGTCTAAAACAATCACGAAGGTTCTAATGGAATATATCAGTGTACGCCAATGCAGCAGCGAGGACGATTATTTGTTCTGTAATACCTTTGGGCAGAAGCTGACGGAGGACTTATGCAAGCACTCCGTATTGAGATACAACCGTGCCCGTGGCGTTAATAAGACCTCACTGCATTTGTTCCGGCATACCTTCGCAAAAATGTTTATCTCAACGGTGGCGACGTATTTAGGCTGCAAAAGATTTTGGGGCATAAAAGCATTGATATCGTCAAGGAATACGTGAATATGTTTACTAACGATTTAAAGGAGAATTTCGATGATTTTAACCCGTTGGAGAGTATAAGTAAGGGGAAAGGCAGCTACATTGATATGAAAAAGTTTAAACGGTAATGACGGTTAAGGGGGCGTACTGTAGATAGTCGCCCTTTTGCGTTACCTCTCGTATGACAAAGGAATGTCAGTTTGTATGACGTTTAGTGTCAGGTATGACAGGTGTGCTTATCAAAAATGGTTGATATAGAAAGATTTAACGCTTTTCAATGCAACGATTATGTCAGGCCGTTATACGTAAAACCGGTATGACACAGCGAGTTCTAAGATAAAGCACCTCTCACCCACGGGGGACTACCCCCTATTCTTTCGTTAAATAAGTGCTTCGACCGTAAATAATATATTTTGAAATCTGCGACTATAAGCCTTTGATCAAATCCGACCGGAATAACAATACATTAGCGATGCCCCGATGTTCCAAACCCTTTGTTTATCATAGGGACAAATCCGTCACCACGAAGGGACAGTTCTGTCACCACGAAGGGACAATTCTGTCACTACCGAAGGGACAATTCTGTCACTACCGAAGGGACAATTCTGTCACCACCGAAGGGACAATTCTGTCACCACCGAAGGGACAATTCTGTCACCACCGAAGGGACAATTCTGTCCCATTAACTATAACCATATAACTATATCCAATTAAACTATACCTAATAACTAAACGAAAAGAGTTATAAAGACCTACGGACTAATATAGGGTAAGGGCATAGATAAACCGTTTTCTATTTATAATAAAGCGATATTAAAGACTTTAAAAAGCATTGTCCTAACTCGGGTCGCCCCTGCCCCTTTCGGAAATGGGATGACTCGTCCGTGACTTTCTAAAGCACGCATAAATGTTATGTAAACTCATTCGTTCAAAAACGCCCCTATTTCCGATTTAAGGACAAGTGTAGTGGTTGATATTTATCCGTGGCTAAAGTATCTTAATACGCATTATAGGGCTTACGTTAAAGCCTAATAAGAACATTAAACCACCTCGCCACAATAATCGGAAACCGGCGAAAGGCAATGAAGAATTTACAATGGTTTATAGGGAACAGGTCGCCAAGTTCGTTTTGATAGCGAGAAACCACTAACCGATAACGAAAAAGCGTTCTTGTTCACCATGCTGCAGTTTTAGGATATAAAGGCGTAATTAATGCACCGGAAAAAGTGGTGTGCATAATGGGCCTGAACGTTACAAGAGCAGGAGAAATGATGGGCTGGAAGCATCCTGACCCATTAACAAGGTGCTGAAGTGTTTGCAAGAGAAGGGTATAATCAAACTTGTCGACAAACGTTCGAAATATATTGTTCCTAATATGCTGGTATTCTACCGTGGGAGTACAGACAAGCGTAACGCTCCGTATAATGAATATGGAAACCTAAATGTAAAGCCATCTGGTGGGGGAGGAAAAAATATTAGATGAAGGTATTCTGTTCCTTCATTAATAGACAGGCGGTGAGTGCTGATACTCTCGCCTTTTTTAGTTTATGGTATTAGTTTAGCAAACGGCTGTATGTTTAAAATATATAGATCGTCAACGTCATTGTTAATATATGGAGAAACTATTCGGTTTTTCATAAAACATATCAACTACCCTTTATTATAAAAAAATCCAATATTTGCAGGAAAATAAATATTTTCGTCGAATTTAATTAGTGATTGTGTGTTAATTATACCCAACAATGTAAAATTTATTATGGTGGTTATATGATATAAATGTTTTAAGAAAAGAGGTATTTGCTATGGCTAAGGAAAAGGTTGTTCAGCAAACTGAATTAGTTGAAAAAGGACAGACAAAAGCTGAAGAGAATTCTAGTTCCCAAAAGAAAAGAGTTAAAATATCTCAAAGCGACATTCCACGATTTAGTATTGAAAAGTCTCTTGTTGTCGCTAAAGCCTTATGGGATGAATTTGCGGGTAAAAGTGCTGAGCCACATATGATTGCAATGTCGTTAAACTTTACTCCCTCAAGTGGTCATTGGAGAAACCTTACTGGCTCTTCTATTGCCTATGGATTAACTGAGGGTGGTTATAACTCTTCCGAGATTGCCCTTACACCACTGGGTAAAGCTATAATAGCTCCCACATATGAAGGCGAGACAGAACAAGCCATTATCGAGGCAGTTTTAAAACCTAATATAATAAAAGCATTTTTTGAAAGGTATAATAAAGCAAAACTTCCATCGCAAAATATAGCACAAAATGTATTAATATCGATGGGAGTGCCGAAGGAAAGAGCAGAAGAAATTTATGACCTCATTTTAGAAAACGGCAAGTACTCTGGTATTATTAAGGATATAAAAACTGGGTTTTTTATTGCAATTAGTCCGAGTACTCGTAATAATGTAAGCCAGGTGGCGGAGGAAGAACCTGAATTGTCGCTAGAACAAGATGAGGAAGTCGAAATAGAGAGTTTTGCTAGAAAAATATCAGCACAACCAGAGCCGAAACCTGAAGTGATTACTGGTGCTATTGTTAAAGAGAAAAACAATAAAGTTTTTATATCTCACGGAAAAAATAAGCAAGTTGTCGATCAACTAAAAGAGATCATTAAATATGGCAAGTATGAGCCTGTAGTTTCTGTAGAAAACGAAACGCTATCTAAACCAGTTCCAGATAAGGTTCTAGATGATATGCGTTCCTGTTTTGCTGGCGTGATTAACGTACATAGTGAGGGCGAGTTACTTGATCCTGAAGGAAAAAGACATATAAAGATTAATGACAATGTGCTTATTGAAATAGGAGCTGCTATGGCTTTGTTTGGTGGGAATTATGTTCTATTGGTACAAAAAGGTGTCCAGCTTCCGTCTAATTTGCAAGGATTATACCGGTGTGAATACGAAGGGGATAAATTAGATTTTGAAGCTACTATGAAGCTACTAAAAACTTTTAATCAATTCAAATAGAGTATTTTTATAGGGTCACTAATAAGCATTTTTTAGAGAAGGATTCGTTACATAAACGGATCTTTTCTGTTGTTAATGAAATAAACATTCAAGATAAAGCATAAAGATTTGCAATTTTAGGGAATGAGCCTTTGAAATATGCTATAATTATTTAAAAGAAGGTGTAACATGAATATATACCTTGATATGAACGTTTACTATCGCCCTTTTGACGACCAAACGCAGCCTAGAATAGAACTTGAGTCAAAGGCGATAGAAATAATATTTAAGCTTATTGAACGGTGGCAATATAAAGTGCTTTGGTCTTATATGTTAGACTTTGAAAACGATCGGACGTCATCAAAGGAAATGAGTGAAGATATAAAAGTAGTCGCTGAGATTGTTTGTTCGGAAACCGTTGTATGGAATGAAGCTATCGGTATAATGGCTAAAGAAATTGTAGAAAAATCTAATGCTCGAAGTAAGGATGCTTTACATCTTGCGTGTGCAATATACGGAAAATGTGAATACTTTATAACATGTGATAATCGATTTATCAGAACAATAAAACATAATGAGCAGGCCTTAAAGCACGTATTAGGTTCGATTAAGCTAATGAACCCCGTAGATTTCATTGGGAAGGAGCTGGAGAACGATGTTAACGAATAAAAATAACGATATGACCGATGCTGAAATTATAGAAAAGGCTAATAAGGCGATAATAAAAGAGCTTGGTGTTTCCGGGTATATGCGGTATTTACGACTGAGACAGCCGAATAACGATGGTAAGGATTATGTAAAAGAGCAGGAAGAATTATATAAGGATTTATCTGTTGATGAGTTGTCTCAGATGGCTCGAAAGCATTGGGAGAACACGAAATAATGTTACCATCAACAGTAATAAAATACCGTTGAAAGCCGCCCTTTACCGATGTACAATAAAACTATACAAAAACGGTAATCAAATTGAATGCGTTGACACAGATAACGGTGAAATCCGCTCACTCTGCGGATTTGAAGGACGTTAATGGTGGGTCGGGACTACGGATCAGAAGGTTGTGGATTCGATCTCTGCCGGGCGCGCCAAATGCGAAAACCCTACAGTTTCAAGACTTGTAGGGTTTTTATTTTTTTTGTAAGATTTCTGACCAAAGGGTAGTCAGATGATTGTTGTTTTTACTGGAAAGTAGGTTTTATGCGGATTATTGGACTTTGACCATAAATGATCAGAGTGATCAAAACCTACAAAAGGTAACGTCATAGTTTGCCAATTTTACACTTTTAGATTATAATGTGGCTAAAATTAATATACATTTGTTTGAAACTATGAATTAATGGTTATTATGTAATTTCGCCAATAAATAGGAATTTATAGAGGACAACACAATGCAAAATGAAGCAAAATTGATTATACTAAGAGGAAATTCTGGAAGTGGAAAATCTACAACAGCAAAGATGTTACAAAGAAAATTTGGTAGAGGTACTTTAGTAATACCTCAAGATACAATAAGGCGTGAAATGCTATGGGTAAAAGATGAGAAGGGTACAAAAGCTATTCCACTGCTAATTGGACTAGCGAAATATGGAAAACAAAATTGTAACATTGTTATTGTAGAGGGAATTTTATATTCTGATCTGTATATGGAACTATTCGAGATGTTAAAGTTAGAATTTAACAATATATATGCATATTATTATGACATAACGTTTGAAGAAACTTTAATTAGGCATCAAACAAAGCTGAATCGCAATCAATTTGGAGAAAATGAAATGAAGCGTTGGTGGAGGGAAAGAGATTATATAGGTATTATACCGGAAAAAAGTATAACCAATGAACTAAGCTTAGAGGAAATTGTACAAATGATTTTTTCAGATGTTATGAGCAAGTAATATCCAATTTATGGTTGAGATACTCCGTACTCTTTATAAAATACAAATGATAGGCTAGAAGCATCCTGACACCATTAACAATGTTTTGAAGGGTTTGCAGGAGAAGGGTATAATTAAGCTTGTCGGCAAACGTCCAAAATATATTGTCCTCAATCCATTGTTATTCTACCGTGGGAGTGCAGGAAAGCGTATAGCTGAGTATAATGAATATGAAAAACTTACTGCTAGACCAACAGCAGAGGTTGAAGAAAAAGGATTGCATAATGGAACAGAATACCTCCATTAATAATTAGGCGTTGAGTGCGTATACTCTCGCCTTTTTTATTCCGACCGCTCGTGCTTAAGCTGTACGTATACTCATTTTTGAGTAATAGGGGAAAGAATGCCAAAATAAAGTCTGCAAACCCAGTAATAGTCCATAGTGACAAATCCGTCCCTTTGAGGTGACAAAACTGTCCCTACGTGGTGACAATTCTGTCCCATTAACTATAACCATATAACTATAGCCATTAACAATAACCGTATATATAATATTTTAGAATACTAAATGGATTACATAGAAGCAAAACCGCTAAAATCCCATGAGGTAAATATCTACCTATCCGTGAGGTGAACACTTATCCATGAGAAACAACAGCAACAAAGTATCATAAACTCTATATAACCACCGGGGACAAATCATCCCTGGCGTGGTGATAGAATTGTCCCATCATAAGAACAATGCTATTCTATTGATAAAGATAAAATTATCCTATAGTGAGATAATGTATAATGATTAAGTCAAAATTTATTGCAAATATTTAATGATTAGCTTAAAATCTAGAGTAATTAATGAGTTATAGTTGTTTATAAAGGTAGGTTAAAATTAAGATTATGAGCCATTTATTAATATTTTTGCATTTTATTTCATTCACCACAGGCATCGGACTAATAGCCTTGATTTACTATTTCAACAATAGATATAAGAACAAAACTGCAAGGTGTGTAATTTTAGTTGATATATTTTATACCTTTGTCTTGTTTATGGATACTTTGGATTTATACTTTCGAAAAAATTTTGAGTATTACCCCATAAGTATTCATAAAAGCATTACTATTTTATTATATATTTTTAGTATCGTGGGTTTGTATTTTTTTTCATTGACAATACATTATATAACAGACAACCAATTATCAAAGTCGAAAATGGTGTTTTTTGTATTCTTATTTTTAATATTTGTTGGTGGGGTTGTATGGGAACTTTTTTATACATTCTCACTTATTTCAATCAGTATAACTGCGAAATTTGTTATTTTTACATTGAATATAATTTTAATCATTAATTTATTGCTAATATTCAGGGGGATAGATAAGATAAAAAAGGAACTAAAACCATTAGTTCTTTCATGTTCAATTTTTATTTTGTTCTCAATTTTATATTCTTTTCTAATCAATATTTTTAATAATTTACCTCTATTCTTTTACAAGGTTCCGATTTCCCCAGTCGTGTACTTTTATGTAAATTTAGCCGGAATTATATATGTAAAAAAGTATATCTTTGCAATGAATGAAAATGAAAAACAGGTCAACGATATAGTAGCTTGTTATGATTATATAAAGCTATATGATTTCAATAAATTAGCAATATCATATGAATTAACTGAAAGAGAATTGGAAATAGTCCGGCACATTGTCGATGGACTTAGTAACCAGGATATTGCTAAAAGATTGTTTATATCACCAAATACAGTAAAAAATCACATTTACAACACATATAAAAAAATTGGAATAAAAAACAGATTTGAACTTATAAGTTTGCTATCCAAAATGAAATCTGAATCTAAACTTAATAATCAAATATAATCAATTTTTTGCAATAGTACTGTATTACTATATGGTTATTAACTCAAATAGTAGTGTTTTACTATTGCTTTCTTATGCACGTTTATCTATACTCCAATTAAAAATTTGTTTGAATCATGAATACACGGGGGGATTATTGTGAGTATAATAAAAAAAACTTTGTTGATTGTGGGAGTCGTACTTATAATATTTTTTACAATTATTATTGTACGGACAATCACTTTTAAATCGAAACAAATTAAAGAAGTTAAACCTATTGATATGATTAAATTTAATGATGAGAGAATAATTAATCATATTTCACAAGCTCTGAAGTATAAGACCATATCTTTTACAGATGCTACTAAATTCGATTATAATGAATTCGACAAACTAAACGAATATATTGAGCAATCTTTTCCCAATATTCATAAAAACTTAAAAAGAGAAATAGTAAATCAGCACAGTCTGCTCTATACTTGGGAGGGTAAAGATCGAACTTTGGAGCCTATTATGTTAACAGCACATACAGATGTTGTTGGTGTAGAGGAAGAAACTGAAAATGATTGGATTCATTCTCCTTTCTCAGGAGACATTGCAGACGGTAAAATTTGGGGAAGGGGTGCAAGAGATAATAAAAGTCAAGTAACGAGTATTTTAGAGGCAGTTGAATATTTACTGGGAAATGGTTTCACTCCGAAAAGGACTATTTATATCGCTCTCGGACATGACGAGGAAGTTTTGGGGATAAATGGTGCAGCAAAGATTGCTGAACTTTTAAAGTCGAGAAAAGTAACCCTCGATTGTGTTATAGACGAGGGTGGTGCTATACAAGACAAAGCTATTCCCGGCATTAAAGAAAAAGTTGCATTAATAGGTATTGGAGAAAAAGGATATTTAACACTTGAATTATCTGTTAATACAAAAGGCGGTCATTCAAGTTCACCAGTAAAAAGCACTTCAGTAGGAATTTTAAGTAATGCCATAGTGTGTTTGGAAAAAAGTAGATTTTCATCATCCTTAATCGGGATAAAACCAATGTTTGAATTTGCTGCACCAGAGATGAAATTTCCTTACAACATGATAGCGTCTAATTTGTGGGCTACTGGCGGTATTATAAAAAAGATTATGGATACTTCTCCTGAAACAAATGCCAGTATTCGGACAACGGGAGTTGTAACAATCTATGGCGGTGGATTTAAAGACAACGTTATACCCTCATATGCCAGTGCAACTATGAATTTTAGAATACTTCCAGGTGATACTGTGGATAGTGTAATAAAGCATGTAAAAGAAATTATAGATGACTCAAGGGTGAACACAAGCGTTATAGGGTTTAACAATAATCCTCCACCTGTCTCATCGGTAGAGACAAACAGCTTCAAAAAAATACAAGCATCAATAAAGCAGGTATTTCCTGATACAATAAGTGTGCCATATCTTGTAACTGGTGGTACAGACTCTAAGCATTATTCCGTCTTAACTCCAAATTTATATAGATTTACTCCATCAATCAAAGAAAAGGACGAAAATTCCCATGGAATTAACGAAAGGATTCCAATTGATAATTATAAGCAATATATTATGTATTATATTCAAATAATCAAAAACTTTCAAAACTAGTAGATATACTGAATGGAGCGTCCACACTTTAATTGGTATATGGCGTATAAGGTTAAGATTTAATAAAAATAATTTGCAAAGTTATATTTTGAGTTATCGGAAGTATACTCGAGGAAAAGAATACCGTTTGGTTGGCATCACAAAATCGTTAAAAGACGCTTTCTAACGAGGGATAAGAAAACTATACAAAAGCGGTAATCATACTGAATGCGTTGACACAGATAACGGTGAAATCCGCTCATTCTGCGGGTTTGAAAGTTGTTAATGGTCGGGGCTGCGGATTAGAAGGCTGTACATTCCATCTCTGCTGGGTGCGTCCAAATGCGAAAACCCTTGATACTCGACGCCCCTGACAAAACTAAGGAGGATACATTTATGCAGAAGCAAAACAATAAAAACAACGGTGTCAAAATGCTTGCTACTTGTATAGGTGAGTTTGCAGGCGGTGTTAGAACCGCTTATGACGAGCGTCTTGACAATAAAGCAAAAGCGGAACGACTTGCACAGGAATTTGAGAGAATGCGAAGGGCTGTCAACTGTTACAAATTTGTTTGTGTAGAAATGGCAGAGGTGTTTTCGGTGATAGAAAAGGCCGTAGACTGTATCGAAAGGACACAGCCAGAGGAGATTCGGCTCCCTTTTAATCCTGCTCATTTCGTTGACGGCGAAACCTATTTCTACTACAAACTGAATAAAGCATATGACAGAGAAGAAACACCAATGCAGACGATTCTGGATACAATTAACAAAGTTTGTTTGGACAGATACAAACAAGGGTTTTCTCCGTTTCTAACTCCACGTGAATGTAAGATTGAAAAATGCATTGGCCATTATATTGTAAGTGTCGGTCAAGCAACGCAATTGCCAAATATGCCCCTGAAAAACAAAGGATTAGGGCATCACGTTGGGTTGTTTCACTATGTCGAAGGTAGTGACTACGCATATATTAGTTCAAAACAGCCTCAATACTTCACTTATGGCCGAGTGTTCCAATTATTGGATTGTGGCTATTGGGTAAATGTGCGATTGGATTATGATGGCTATATTACAACATCGTCTGGGGAACGATATCTTTCGAAAAATTTGCACGGTTGCTACGCAAGAATCTCTGAGGCAGACTTATAAGCAGCTTTACAGAAAGAGGAGCGGAAGTGGAGCGCCTTTGGCGCGTAACTTCCGCCCCTCTTATTATCTTGATTATACACAAATATGAATGACCATATAGAGGTTATTCATATTGACCGTAAATCGGAAAATCTCCTAAGTTACATAAAACTTAATAAAGAAACCTACGCAGTCATTGACCGTAATACAGGAGAAATCCTTGAAACTAAAGAGTACAAGCTTAATGAGAACAGGGCACAAAATACATCTGGCTTAAAACGAACTATGAAAAACATCCGCGATTTAATTAATAACAACTTTACAGGTGCAAACAATGAGCTTTTCTTAACCCTAACCTATCGCCACACTGATGGTAAGCCAATGACTGACGTAAACAAGGCCTCAAGTGATTTTGAACATTTTATTAAGAGGTTCCGTCGTAAATGTCGTAAATTCCCTGACATTGAATACATTGCCGTTTTAGAGCCTCAGGAGAGCGGTGCTTGGCATTGGCACTTACTGGTGATGTTTACTAATTGGACAAGAGATAGACAAATTAAGATAGATAACAATGCCGTTATTGAGCCACTTTGGAGACACGGTTTTACTAAGACAAAAGCACTAAATAACAATGATAATATTGGTGCTTATCTCAGCGCGTATCTTACAAACGTTGAAATCAACGAGCAAAACAAAGACGTTGTTTTTAGTTCTGTGTATAAAAGCGGTGAGGAAATTGTAATTGCGGAGAAAGAAGTGAAAGGTGAGGCTGGCAAAAAAATAAAAAAGAAATTTATAAAAGGTGGCCGCCTGCATTATTATCCAAGCGGGACCAATATATACAGATGCAGTCGAGGTATCAAAAAACCGACACCACAACTTATGATTTACTCCGAAGTTAGAGAAACAATAATTGGAGATAAAGTACCTGACTTTGCTCGAACTATCGTAATTGAGGGAGAAATAAACGATGGCGGAATTACGCGAACTCTTAACACCATTACATACGAGCATTACAACCTAAAACGCAAGACTAAACTACAGACAATATCTTCTCAACCTACAAGCTAAAATGAGCAGTTACCTTTATAAAAAAGGTAGAAGTTTGCTGGGGTATGGGGGTTGCAGACCCCCATAATACCTCTGTAAACTCTGTCGTGGAGTAAACATAGCACTAACGAAGATAATGCTTTTACCCTAACTATTCCAGAATATCCGGAGGCTCATTAACATAATCCGGAATATTGTCACGGATATCTCGTAATGACTTTGCTTTCTCAAGCATTTTCATTGTGTCTGAATGAGGTCTCGCATATATGCCGTCCCAAAAATATTCATCATATTCCTCTCCTACAGGGAAAGCGAGTACTGGCTCGGTCAAAGAAAACTGAGCGGTTTTCCCATTTGCCTGCCCGCTGGCATCAACTTTAATCCAATGGTAGTCAATATATATTGCGTTGTAACAATGAACGGCATAGCCCAACGAGTCATCATTTGCAATCGTCATGCGCTGAAAGCAAAAACCAGTCGGAATACATTGCGTTCTCAATAACGCCGCAAAAAGATTGGCTTTTGCATGGCATATTCCAGTCTTATTTGCCAATGCTTCGGACGCCCTTGCCGTAATCACTTTTGCCCCTATTTCGAATGAGTGAGGGATTTCATCTCTTACATACTCGAACGCAATCTTAGCTTTTTCAACATCTGTTTTTATGTTATGAAATAATTCATATGCCTTTTCCGTTATTATCGACGATGAAAAATCAACATATTCATCCTCTGCCAAAAATAATGATAAATCCATACCTATACCTCTTTCTCAGATAATATAAATTTTCTGCACAATACATCTAAATGCATTCAGTTTGCTCATAATCAGATGTTTTGCAACAAATATAACTACCTTAATGAAAGTATAAACTAAACAGTCAATATATTCAATCATATTAAACACACAACAAAAAGAGTGGTCAAGGATTAACACCCTAACCACTCTTAACTTTGAAAGAGTGACTCTTTAAACTTGCTAATTTCATCTTTGTTATTTTTTGAAGTATAAAAAATCATTATTCTATCGTCTGTTCTACTTACATATGAATGAGACTTCAATTGATAGGGAAGTATATATCCATATAAGTTACTCCATCAATTTCTATCACTTCTTCAAGCCAATATCGTTCCTTGTGGCAGGATGCTTTATATCCTTTATTATTAACTCATTCGACCAATGTTTTCCATCCCCTTGGAATAGTGTCAAAAGGGTTTGAGAATGGGTTTGTTATACGCAGCACTGCATACTTGCATCCTTCGACTTTCTTTAAAACCACAGGGATATTGAATCCCATCTCAACGAACTCTATGGTATCGATGTATCTCCAACCCTGATATCTAAAATTACTGACCGTATACTCCCTGAAATCAAGGAATGGCAGAATAGAATGCTCAAAAGTATCTATTCTATCGTCTTTATGGATGCAATCCACTATTCTGTATGTAAAGAAGGAATCGTAGTTAAAAAGGCCGTTTACATAGCCATAGGCATAGACCTGGAGAGCCAGAAAGATATCTTGGGAATGTGGATTGGAGAGGCTGAAAGCAGCAAGTTTTGGCTCAACATAATGAACGATATGAAAAATAGGGGTGTCCGTGATATACTAATAGCTTCTGTAGATGGTCTAAGCGGCTTCCCGGAAGCAATTAGAGCTGTAAATCCCCACACTGAAATCCAGAGGTGTATAGTTCACCAAATCAGAAATTCAACCAGATACATATCCTTCTTCCCGTAACTGTCAAAGACCCGAGTACACACATCGCAATATTGATTGAAATAAATCATATCATTCATAAAAGTGACTTGAAAATGAAGCGGTCTTAGCTATAATATAAAAGATAGGGGGGATGAACTATAAGGAAAAGCAGGAAACATTGTGCATAGCAAGGGCTATTGCATATCACTCAAACAGAATATCAATAGCCTTTGCTATCCTAAAGAATAATTTTTAGGAGGGCACAATGGGCTATGTTCACGCTTTGGAAATTCTGCCCGAAGGATTGATTGAAGAAATCCAACAATATGTTGACGGGCAAGTTATATACATTCCAAAAATAAAATCAAACAGATGTAAGTGGGGAGAAAAGACAGATACGAAAGCATATTTCAAAGAAAGAAATTTTGAAATATACAATAGTTACAAAAACGGCACGGCTGTTTTTGAACTGTCAGAGAAATATTTTTTAACCCCCAAAAGTATTCAACGCATTATACGAAATATGCAATTTTTATGAGTAGATGTGCCACTTTGTAAAGTGGCACATCTATTTTTTACAACAATGTGTGTTCCCCTATTTGAAATTGAAAAGGGTATAATGGATTTGTAAAGATAACAAAGAAAAGGAAAGGGAAAATATCGAATGGAAATTGTGAAAATTATTGATAGCGATAAAGCAAAGTACATTGAATTGCTACTTATTGCAGATGAACAGCTAAGTATGATAGAGAAATATTTGTATCGTGGTGATATGTTCGCCTTGTGTGATGATGATGTTAAAGCGATTTGCATTGTTACACAAGAGCAATCCGGCGTTTATGAAATTAAGAATATTGTTACCGTTCCTGAATATCAACGGAAAGGATATGGACAACATCTAATCTCATTTATTGCTGCTTACTACAAAAAATCTGGTAACGAGTTATATGTTGGAACAGGCGATAGCCCTATGACACTTAATTTCTACGAGAAATGCGGATTTGAAAAATCACACATTGTTAAAAACTTTTTTATAGACAATTACGACCACCCTATGTATGAAAATGGACAACAGTTAGTGGATATGATTTATTTGAAAAGACATCTATAAAATAGAGCTTATGCCGCCCAACAGGGAAATAAAAAAAGCTATGTGCCTAAACAAAATACAAGTAGCCTAACGGCGGTTTTTAAATAACAATCAAAGCCGTCGTTTTTCTTTTTCAAAAAGCAAAACTTGGTTCTTCCCCAAACAAAAAGTCTTTATTGACTCATTTTATATCAAGTGATAAAGTACAAATAGCCAGATGTCCTTAAAAATCCGACATCCGGCTATTCAAAAAATATATTATCCCTGGGTTTACACAAAATTCAGGACACTACCGACACAAATATAAACAGCATTGTGAAAATAGTTACAAACAAAAATTCCATATAATCCCCTTTAATTTATATCTGATAAGATATATCTACTTATATGTATACTATACCAAAATGTGATGTAGGGAAATAGTTGATAATATTCTATTTCCCTACATCAGATAAAACTATATTATTTTCAGCTAAATCACTAAAACATTATACATTTCTATACATAGAAGATAATCGACATTTTTGTTTATTTGTATGGGAACTTATATCTTAAAAGTATGTCATCTTCTTTTTTATATGTGTACAAAATGTGCATAAGCAAACAGATGACATAATATGTGAAAAGCTGTATTCTAAGCTGTCTTACTACACGCACAATATAGAAAAATACTTACCATAGACCCTTGTGCCGACTCCGTTATTTTATTTCTTTTTTCACAATACTATTAGTATTAGGCACTTTTTGAATTTCATAAAAATTTATGGGATTTGAAATATATTTTTCTGCAAGTGATCTATATTTCTCCCTATTTTCAGGAGGACATCTCAATCCAAAAACAATTTCCTTTATTGGAGCTGGAAGATTATAGCTGCCAGACTTTTCTTCTACATATCTCCATTCATTTTCATATGACCAACAAGTCGGCTTGGTTGAAACAGCCAATTTAAATGTGGGGTCACTGAAAGAAATCTTATTTTTTGAATAAGGCCTTCCAAATTCATCAATATATATGGATAATTCGGAAATAAATCCATCACCTGTAAATTCGGGAAGAATATCAGAATAATTCACCTTGACACAATGATTAGCATCTGTTAATTTAGTGTTCTTTTCGACAGAAAACCCTATAGCTATCCCTTTGGCGTCCTCAGCATAATGAGACCACATTAATTGATTTTCGCAAGTTTCAGAGAGGCTAAAAATTCCAACCTCATTAAGCTGCTTGTCAAACTCTGATATTGTTGCTTTCAAATCTGATGGATAATGGCCAGTCTTACTCTTTATAAACTCCCTGCACATCTTATACTTTTCTTCAAGACTCTTTTTCCTTCCTAATGTCTTAAGCATTGCCTTAACCTGATATGGTTTCATACCCCAAAACCCTTGATTATTTGCTAAATGGTTCATTGCGCCCATTACAAGACCGGCAATTTGCGCTTGCATGCCTTCTTCAACCTGCTTATCAGTCCACTCTTTTGAGATTTCTTGCATTGAACATTCAAAAGGGTCATTTAAGCCACTTGCATTTGAAAGCCATACTTTCTGGTCTAAGAATATTTTTTCAGTAAATTCTGTATTAGCTCTATACTTATATAAAATCATTTTTCCCCTCTTATTAATATAGATTCTGGCATTTTTCAATATTTACTTCACATAATGAATGTACTGTAGCTAACATCAGTATACTAGAATTTTTGGGAAAATAACAGCAAAATAAGTATTCCTGCATATCCCGCATATTGTGAATGGATCTATTAAGGCATAAAAATAGAACAATTGTTGGTTTTCTCATTTATTTACAGTAAGTATACTATGTATATGGTTTAGGCTTTGTTACGGCAGGCTCTAAGCTATAGCGAATAAACTTATTGATAATCTGCGGACAAAAGCTGTATCGTAATGGCGGAGCCATATTCGGGCAAGGACTTTTATCTTTAGTAAAGAGGGACATAGATGCGCTGGTATGTTATATTCGTGGAAACTGGATATGAAGAGCAGGTCTGTAAATATATAAATAAGGCTATAACAGATGTATTTGAAGATGTGAACTTCAATCTGCTTGTGCCAAAAAGGAAGATCTATGAGAGAAAACAAGGTATCCGGCGGGAAGTAGTCAAGATGATGTTCCCTGGGTATGTCCTTGTAGAAACTGACAATATACTTGATTTTTACTTAAGATTAAAGGGAAGCCCGAGAGTAATAAAAGTTCTTAGAAATAAAGAAGTTTTTTCTGAAATAACAAATGATGAAATTAAGCAGATATTATTTTTAGTCAATGAGAATGGACTGATTGATATTTCGGAAGCTTTTATCGTAAATGATAAGGTGCAAATAATAAACGGGCCCCTTTATGGTAATGAAGGTATCATTAAAAGAATTGACAAAAGAAAAGGGAGAGCCAAAGTTGAGCTTTCAATCAATTATAACAGTCTTCTGATAGACCTGGGAATTAATTTGTTGCAGAAGTATGAAGGCTTAGGGTCTACCTAGTAAAGATCAGTAGCATTAATACATAATTATCTATTATTTACTTATGATTTAAGTGGTGGAATATGGTAGAGATCCAGATTGTAAAACTATCAAATGATATACCTTTTTCGTTCAGCTTGCTAAGTCATGTGCAATTTGACAAAAGACTCCGGATTATGGGCTGTAGGAGTTCTGAGGAAAAGAAGAGAAGTTTGGTCGGGGAACTCCTTATTCGGAAAGCTGTAAAAGACAAACTCAACATACCTTTTCACAAAATAAGAATAAGTCATAACCAATATGGTAAGCCATATATAGATAATGTAAACTATTTTAAGTTTAATATATCGCATTCAGGCTGTTATGTGGTGATCGCTACGAGTACACATAAAGTAGGAGTGGATATTGAAAAAATCCAACCGGTTGATCTGGGAGTAGCAAGCCGGTTTTACACGGAAAAAGAGTATAAATACATACAAAGTTTACCATGTGATGATAAAAAGGTATCTGAATTTTTCAGACTGTGGACATTAAAAGAAAGCTATATCAAAGCAATCGGTAAGGGAATGAAAATCCCGCTGAATTCTTTTGAATTCGACCTGGAAAGTGGCAAAAGTTTTATAAAAGAGAACAGGAATAAAAAATACCTCTTTTATACTAGAAGTTTGGATGATTACTTTTTATCGGTATGCTTTATGGAAAAAGATATTAATTATGATTTCAAAGCTTTGACAGAAGAAGAACTATATGGGAATTTCAGCTAAGCTGCAGCAAGTAACGGGAAGCAAAGAATCATATCAATGGTAAAAACTTTGACATACAGTATTGCACAGCATAAACAGGAACCCGTGATGGTGTATACCCGTCCAGGGTTCATACTTTTTATGTTTCATTTCTCCATCCTTCTCCTATAAATTATCGAGCAAAACGAAAGGAAGGGTCTATCCATGTTGACAAATGATGAATTAACAAAGTTTTTGCTGCAGCTAACAGTTATGTTAATTGCGGCGATCATATTTGGTAAAATAATAAAGAGAATGGGGCAGCCTACCATCGTTGGCGAGCTGCTGGCAGGTATAGTGCTGGGGCCTACGGTTTTAAAACATATCTCTCCTGTACTTTTTGGCAATATGTTTCCAAATAATATTATAGTTTCATCAGAATTAAACTGTTTTATACAATTTGGTATGATTTTGTTTATGTTCGTTTCAGGACTAAAAATTAACACAAAATTCATACTAAACAGAAAAAAAACTGTACTCTTTACAAGTGTGTTAGGGATGGTAATACCGTTATTATTGGGTGTATTAACAGTATTGCTTATACCGAACGCATTGAATGCTCCCGCTGAAAATAATAATTGGATATATGCATTGTTTGTAGGAATTGCATTATCTATTTCTGCATTACCGGTAATAATAAAGACGTTAACCGATTTAAATATCTCACAGTTGGAAATCGGTACTATAATAATTGGATCTGCGACGATTGACGATATTGTCGGGTGGACTATGTTTGCCTGCCTTATAAATATTTCTGTACTTAATGGGTCTATATTATCCATATGTGTATCTATATTAGAAATATTCCTGTTTATACTGGTATTATTTACAGCAGGAGTACGAATCAGCAGAGCTGTTTTTTCATTCATAGGCAGCTATACCGAAAATACTACTGTTAATACTGCTATAACTATTGCCATGCTTACGCTGATATCGGCAATTGCTGAAAGGATAGGAATACACCCGTTCTTTGCTGCTTTTTTGCTGGGGATTACACTAAAAAAAGATTTTGAAGCTAAAAAATTTTTATTTGACACTAAAAATGTAATCAACACAATTGCTACAAGCTTTTTTGCTCCTTTATACTTTGTATCTGTAGGTATGAGAGTAAATCTGATTAATGACTTTAATTTATTATTGGTATTAATAGTGCTTTTAATCGCTTTTACGGGGAAAATCGTAGGTTCAACTGCCGGTGCGCTAATTGGAGGTGCCAGATGGAAAGATGCTTTAGTCATAGGTGTTAGCATGAATTCCAGAGGTGCAATTGAGATAATCGTAGCTTCAACGGCAGTCGAGGTAAACATGATTGGCCAGCAAATGTACGTATCTTTGATTATAATGGCTGTTATTACCTCATTGCTTAGTGGTCCTATAATAAAAGCAATATTATTCAGAAGGAAAAGTGCAAGGTATAGCTGCTATATGTAAAACTTGCAGGATTTATGAATGGATACCGGAGGAAAGCCGGATAAGTGCCTGTAGATAAGCTGTCAAGAAAATTATTACCACTGGGAAGGGGGGTAAGTTATGATCCAAAAAGACATTGATAACCGGTTTAATTCAATAATAAAAGGTCTGATAAAGGTACAAGACGAAAATTCTCTACCATACCAAACCTTTCAAGATCTAAACATTAATTCAATTGCTTTTGTTCAACTAGTCGTTATGTGTGAACAAGAATTCGATATTGTATTTGAAAACGATATGCTGTTAATGGAAAAATATCCAACGATGGAAGTATTTATAAACTATATTAAGGCAAAAAGCAGTTAACTGTTAAAGCTTCAATCCAGTATAGAGCTATTACCGATTGCTTAGTTCAAATAACAGATTGAGATTTCTTGGGATAGCAGCAAACCATTGGTTTATACCTAGTATTTTAGCCTTTTGCTTTATAGTAAGAGGAAGATTTTCATATGAGTCACAGGTAAGTATCATTGCAGTTTCCTCTTCACTGAACTTGATTGAATCAACGACATTAAGTGAAGCTTCTTTATTCATCGGACAGCTTAACTGACATTTTAAGCAGTCGTATATACAATGATGTGCTGATAGAGGTATCCATTCAGGCAAATCTCCAGGACCTTCATTAAAGAGAGATAAACATTTTTGATT
This sequence comes from Clostridia bacterium, assembly GCA_026414765.1. Taxonomy (NCBI): domain Bacteria; kingdom Bacillati; phylum Bacillota; class Clostridia; species Clostridia bacterium. The sequence continues at coordinate 28,161 of JAOAIJ010000016.1, forward strand.
ATCGATCAGAAAGCGATCCGGTCTGATAGCGCCTGTTGGACATTCATTATAGCAGATATTGCAATCACTACACATTTCATTAGGCTTTATATCATTCCAATCATAGGTATGACATTCGATATCGGAAAAAAATGCAATAAATGAAAAAAAGCTACCCATTTTATCGGTATAACAGATATTGTTTTTACCATAGACTCCCAACCCTGTTTTTGCTGCCAATCTCTTTAATGGAAGTGTTGGAGCCACCTGTACGTGATATCCCTTAGAGACAATTAAGTCCGATATGTATTCTTTGGTCGCATCAAGATCCGATACAACAGGACAAATCAATTGGTACTGTTTCCCGTGTCTGGTGAACTCAACTTTAGCATATGCCGGATGGGGGACTGCAATAATGATAATGGACTTTGCCTCAAAATCCATTTCCGGCACCGCAAGAGTATATAGTCCCGTGACAATCCATTTTTGAAAATCGTTCAGTTCATTATTTTCCTTAAAAGATGTTATTTCATCCTTGAGATCCTGCAAGCATCTGATTGGAACTACTTGCAAATTATCACCGTTTTTTTCGGCTGTTTGTTTTAGTAAATTAATCATAGTCAGTCACATTCCTTTTATAGTCAAGAAGTTTTTGTTTAAGAGAAAAAGCTAATGAAGACTCCGGGGTTTTATATGGTTAGTAATAATTATTATGCTTAGGTTATTTTATCATAACCAGAAAAATATGTAAATAAATATGTACAAAAATGGTAATTTGTTATCGCAATAGCGGATTTCCATAAAACAATTCTACTCATATAATGAACGTATATTCCAATTCTGTTTCGGCGAATGGAAATTGTGCTTAAACTAATAGTTTATTGATCGGCAATCAAGAAGATTGTAATGGCGAAGCTTGCCCTTTTAGCGGATCGGATGTGGAGGCAGATAAGCTTGATGATTTTATTTGGGGAGTATTTGAATTACATAAAAGCAGCAGCAAGCAAAAATAAAGTCTTAGAATGGAGAATCAAAATGAACTATATTGTGTGTGAAAAATCGAAAAGACCGGATTTGCTGGATCAGGTAAATGAATTGAATAAATCGGCCTGGCCGAAATTTGTTGAAGGTGAAAATGTAATGAGAACCTATTGGGGCTTTATAGAGGATAAGTTTCCAGATCACCAATTACTTTTGATAATAGATGACAAGATAGCAGCTGTTGTTAATACAGCTGCTTTTCTCTGGGATAAAAAAGATGAACAGATTAGTGACGGAGGCATATATTGGGGACTGAAAATGATAGCGCATGACTATTATTCGGATATCAAGCCCAATACTTTGATGGCTTTACAGGTAATAATCAATCCAATATTCCGAGGAATGGGGCTAAGTTATTATTGTGTAAAGGAACTGATAAAGTTCGGAAAGACGAAAAATTATCAGAGGCTGGTGATTCCGCTTCGTCCATCCATGAAACACAGGTACCCTCTTATTAAGACAGCGGACTACATGGAGTGGACGGATGAGGATAATCTTCCGTATGACCCATGGCTGCGTGTACATGTAAAGTTTGGTGCCAGGCTGGTAAAAAAGTGCAGGGGTATTTCCGTGGCCGGAACAAAACAGCAGTGGGAAGATTGGACCGGACTGAAATTTCTTAGTCCAGGAGATTATGTTGTTCCCGGCGGCCTTAATACAGTCCGGTATGAGCCGGATGAGGAACTGATAATCTATGAACAGGAAAATGTTTGGGCAGTCCACAATCTGACATAAGGCAAAAGATTTTTGTCTATAGACTTATTTTTTTCAAAAAAAGGGTGATGTTCGTTGATTAATATTATTCCGTTAAGCAATGAAGGCAGAGACTGTTATGAAGATATTCTGGCATCAGTTGCACAGGTATACAGCGCAAATTATCCGTTTATGTATTGTCATTCCTGGGCATTTGATTACATAAAAGGAGATGGCGGTACCCTCCTTGGCTCTCAAATAAAATGCGAATGGGGAAACCTGGAGGAGTATCTGGAGAAATACTCCGGTGTAAAGGTTGTTGAAATGCTGCTCTCTCATCCGACAGAAGCTTTAGCGGTCTTGAAGGACTATATTCTGAATGGAAAAGCTGTGGCATTTACTATAGGGTTACAATACTGTGAATGGCACAATTTTTCTGGATCTCATCTGACACATACTATAGTAGGCTGTGATATCAACGAAAAGGAAATATTATGCATTGATTGCAAACCGGTTAAGAGTGGCATTAATTTATCAATCGACAGTTTTCTGAAAGGTTATGCCGGTAAACTATTAATTTTTGAACAGAGAGATACGGATGTTCAAGGGATAGAAATATTTGAACTGATTGCCGGACATATGAAAGAATTGAAAAAAAGCGAAGCATACCAGGATGCATTTACTGCATTGAGAGCTTTTGCAGATAGTATGGAGAAGGTTGATATTAATGAAGAATGTATCAATTGTAGTGATTTTGATTTCTGGAGTTCACCTATATTCAATAATATAAATAATTTATGTGTCGGCAGGCGCCAGTATGCCAGATATCTGCAGCATGTAGACTCAATAAAAGGAACGGATCGATTCAATGATGCTTCATCCGCACTTCTAAAATGCAGCGATAATTTCAATATGGCTCGTAGTTTACTGATGAAAGCAAAAATCACTGGAAGTTCACAACCATGGATTAATAAGGCATCTAACCTGTTTAGGGTGACAGCAGGGCTTGAGGAGGAAATTTTAAAGAATATCGAATCAATAATCCGATAGACGGCGGACGGTATAGGTTATGGGTTTGTTACTTGTATCCGGTACACAACCGTATCCGGAATTAAGTCTTAGGGGCATATGAAGGAGCTGCGAAGTATGAAAGATACTGTGAAGGCATTGAATAACTTAACATATGATAGTTTAGGCAAAGTACAGAATATTATTTCAAAATATATCGGAGTAAATTGCAAAATCAGGGAAAACGATAAGGTGGCAGTAAAGCTTAATCTGGTAGGACCCTATGAACCTGATAAAGCAGCTACAACACATCCCGAGGTGGTTTGCAGCCTTATTGAAGCGCTTTTACCATATAAATGCAGTATTATGCTTTGCGAAGATATTGAAAATGAGGAGACTTTGGTTAAGACAGGGATGAAAGCCGTGTTAGATAAGTATTGTCTGAACTTTTATAACTTGAGAGATTTCGGTTATGAAAGCATATCCCAAGATGGTACTATATACAGCTATTCTTCTCTTATTAAGCATTGCGACATACTTATTGACATCCCCAAATATAAGACTCATATGTTTGCGTATTTCACCGGAGCAATCAAAAACATGTATGGGTGTATATCAAAAAAACAGAGAAAAGAGTTACATAAGGATGTAAAGAATGATCAATTTGCAAAGCATATCTATTCAATATATTCTATCCGGACACCGGATTTGATTATCACAGATGCTATTGTTGCGATGGAAGGACTGGGGCCGTCAATAGGAAATCCCAAGTATCTCGGTTATTTGGTATTGTGCCAGGATGGAGTTGAAGCCGACTGTTATTTATCAAACCTTGTTGGCTATACCGTCGGGGATTTGCCAATCCTTCAGTTTGCGACAGAGGGAAGGAAGGGTGTCAGCAGCTCAGACTGGGGCCCGGATACAGCTAAAAGGGTTACAGACTTTAAAAGAATGCCGGTATATAAAGGAAAACTTAGAGAAAAATATCTGGATATTTTAAGAAGAAGCTACCAGGTTGATAGGGATTTGTGCATACAATGCGGTGAATGTGCGAGAAATTGCCCTTTTGAAGCAATTGAGTTTGACGGATACCCGAGGTTTTTACGGGAACGGTGTGCACTTTGCATTTGCTGTATGGAATTATGCCCTGTAAACGCTATAAATTATAAGAAATAGTACAAATATGTGATTTTTGTTTGATGTGGGAGGTATGATATATGTCTAAGAAAATCCTCAGTAATATTAAGCATTATAAGGATATCTATTCTATAGATAAAGTCAACTGTTATGAAAAACCCTTGGGTATTGTGCTGGACAGCTTTGATTCAAGGTTTTCAGGTATATTTTTTATGTATACAAAATTATCTTCTTTCTGCCATAAAAACAGCTTTTTAAATAATGATATTTTAAAGGACATAATTGAAAACAAGCTTGAATTAAAGTTTGGTATCCATCAACCGACTGACTTTCACAGCTTTATCAAAGAAAATATTGACTCCCAGACATGTGTCCTGGTGCCGGGAAATCTGAAGGAGCTATACTATACCAATCACTACAGGCAAGCTGACTGGGACCATCTTTTCTTAATAATCGGCTATGATGACAACAAAGAAATATACTATATGATGGATGGAGCGCACAAAGATAGCTATTTCTATAGTGAATTTGTAGTTCAATTTGATGTACTTGAAAAGATGTATATTTCTTATTGTGAAGCATTTAAAACAAATAACTTGTATACTATCAAAAGTGCAAATAATGACAAGCAGGTGCGGATACTTGACTTGATCATAGATTGCATGGATACTTTCTTAAGCTTGGAAAAAGGTTTTTCTTATAAGGAAATAAAATATGTCGATGATATACTGAAAAGACTGGAAAAACAGGAATATAGCGAAGCTGCCGATATTTGCAATCATTTATATAGAATCATAAATTATAAGGAAGTTTTTTACAGTGAGCTGGCATATAACACATCGTTTTATCTTAAGAATAATGATCTCGTTGAAAAGCTAACAGCTTTAAGTAAATTACTAGCTACCAGATGGAGCAACATTTCCAATATCTGTTCAACAAATTGTTTCCGGAAGAAGTGCTGTACGGTCAGTGATGAGCTTGAGGAAGTAACCGGCCTTGAAAAGGAGCTGGAAGATACACTTCTGCAAATCAAAAAGCAATTGGTACGCCTTTCACCGGAGGAGGACAACTATAATAAGTCTGGCTTTATCTGGGTATTTGAAAATAATGAAGATAACGTTATTTCGGTAAGCGACTCATCCTGCAACTTCTATCTTAATAAGGAGAAGGAATATACCTGCTGGCTGGGTGATCATGCCCCTAAAGTTTTTTTGAGAAATTTTGATAGTTCAAGTAATAGCTTTGAATTTACAACCAGGCATACCTTTAGCAAAAGTGATCCCGATATAAAATTTCACGGCGGAATAGTATTTCGCGATGATAGCGGTAGTTTATATTTTTGGGGCAATTATTGCGGAGAATGCTTGCTGCTTGAAAAAATCGGTGAGAATTCTAAGCTTGACAGAGTAGATATTGGGGGCTGTGATATTATACTCGGGCTGCGTAAAAAAGGTAATACGTTTTATTTTGAATATTCCTTTTCTGATGAAAGCAACATGATACTGGCGTATGAAATAGATGATATTTGTAAGATACAACAGATAGGGCTGGGGTGTAAAACCTGGAGCGCGCACGGCGAACTTAAGATGGAATTCAACTCTATACGGTGGGTGAAGTAAGATAGAGGTTTATGGTAACCATGTAAAAAGCAAACTATGTATTGATATTGCAAAAGGTACCAGCAAGTCTGGAAATGCAGTAATGCTAAACATTACTGCATTTTGCATATAAAAAACACATAAAAGAAGGAGTGAAAAGGTATGGAATTGGAAAAGAGCTTCATTAATGTTGTAAATAACAGGATGCCGGAAAATCAGGAGTATACCTGTGTTGTAATGTTCAGCGGCGGTAAAGACAGTACCTACCTGGCAGATGTTATGAAAAAGTATGCAGGAGGAAAGGTATGCCTGTTAAATGTAGACAACGGTTATGAGAATAGTACATATACCAAACATGTAGCAGAAAAGTTGAAGCTGCCGTTGTTTACATATCAGCCGCCAAAAGAGGAAATGACTTTGTTTTACAACTACCTCTTATCGACACCGGAATTGAAACAGATTGATAATAACCCTTTATGCTTTATATGCAACCGGTATTTTACAAGTGTGGGAATTGAATTCGCAGGAAAATACAAGATACCGTTTGTCGTAAGTGCACTCACCTCAGCACAGATATTTGGTTCAAAAGTAGAAATGACAGACAAACTGATCAACGTCTCAAACTGGGTTATGAAAGATAAGCTGAACCGGAGCCATGAGCTTATAAGGCAAACAAAAATCTATAATGAAAATGAAAAACTGAAAGGCTTCATAGACAAAGTATTTTATGAGAATAAGAACGTGGATATCCTGTACCCGTTCTTATATTTTGATTATGACATCACGAAGATTATTGATGTGTTGGAAAAGAAATATGGGTGGGTAAATCCGGTAGAAGGCATAAGCAATAAACGCTATGTTACCTCCGGCTGTACTCTTACCAAACTATTCGGCTTGTGTGAAAAGAAATTAGGGTTTCACATTCATGAATTAACAGAATTAAGCATCCAGTTAGATAATGGATCGCTAAGCAAGGAAAAATTTGACTCTGGAGTAAAATGGGTGGAAGAAAACCTAAGCGAAGAAATTACTGACGAAAAACGGGATATCATTAACGAGTTGGGATTACAGGAGATATTCTTAAGTTAGCATTCTTGTAAACTTATTATTTGTAATCTGAAAAATTAGTATGATGAGGACAGTGCAATTATGAATAATTACAATGCATTTTTGTATGAAGGAGATACGCTGTTAATCAACGAGTTTCTTATATTATGTGAATTAGATGCTGAAAGCTTTGATTTATTTGATACAAAAATCAAGGATATTGTAAATGAACGGATTGACAATATACATAATGATTATGGTTCGTATGATGTTTTTGATAAAACTTCAAAATTCCTATTTAATGACCTGTCAAAGTTTGAAAGCAATAAAATAGAGTACTTTTATTCTGAAGTAAATAGCAGCAGCCGTCAGAAAGTTGTACTGGACATAGAATTTTCCGGTATTTTCAAGATATGGTTCAATAAAAGTATTCTATACATAGGAACAGAGAACCGTGAACGAAAGAAGTTTGTTCTGGAGATATCGGAGGGTAAAAATCATATCCTGATAGAATATGTAAGGCAAAACGGATACAATCTGGCACGTGGGTTTGTTCAACTATATAACTATGAAGATGTCCAAAAAGGTATTGTAATGCCTAAACTAATGGATTATTTGCTGAAGCAGGGAACGCTGGTCGTATCAAAATACAGTGAAGAGAAACATATTCTTGAGTTTATGATTTTGGACAACAGGGGTGAGACTTACGATGTGCACTATTATCTGTACACTTCTCAGTGCACGATCCCTGCCAGATTAGAAGGAATGGTAAAATACACGCTGGATTTAAAAGGATTGACAGCAATTGACAATATAGCATTATTCTTTGATAAAAGTGGAGAAAGGGTTAATCTGGTGCATATCATATCGCAGGAACAGATTGATGCTTTGATACTAAGAGCAATTGAGCATACAAGCAAAAAGGATGATGCTGTAAGAATACAGCTCCTGGGTATTGTTGAAAAGCTGAAGAAAGGATATCTGACTAATGAACGCAGATTTTTACTGGCAGCTGAGCTGCAAAGTATCCTGGAGAATGAAGAGTATACCTCCAACAGGGAATATTATCTTTCCGAGATAGACAACAGCGTACTTGAGGTCAATGTAAGAAAGCCGGATGACTATAATGAAGCTGAGCAATACCCTTTGATTTTATTTCTTATAGATAAGGAAGAAGTATTCTTCAGTGATTCTGTGGAGGGATATAGGGAATACTTTATTGCAGATTTCTTCAGCGGAGGACTGCTTGGAGGTGGCTATGTAAGTGAAGCCCGCATTCTGGAGGTCTTGAATTACATACGGGGAAAATACAAAATTGATGAGAATAGAATATATCTTTTAGGTCAAAGTCATTCGGGTTATGATGTATGGACATTGATTGAAAACTATCCTGATATAGCTGCAGCAGCGTATATGATTTCCGGGTATCCGTATTATCCTAACATCAGAAACGTATCAAATATACCTATAGCCAATATCGTATCCGATAGGGATTACAGTTATTTTGACAAAACCGATTCCATAAGCAAAGTATTATCCGCCAGCCTGTATAGTCAAACAAATTTACATAATATCATTCACGATGCCCTTGCTGACTTTAACATGTACCCTATTATGGAATTCTTCCATGGAAAAGTAGGAGATCCTTATCCCAGGACAATTAACTTCAGAACTGAAAGGAACCGCTATTTGTCATCCTTTTGGATAAGCACTTACGGTATTCTGAAAAGCAAGAATTATTTGCAAGTGAAAGCAGAAGCAGTATCCGACCGGCTGATTGTAGTAAACGTCGAGAATGCAGACGGGTTTAAGATTACCTTGCCGCCGCATATAGATAAAAAATCCTTTGTGATAGCTGTGAATGAACAGGAATTTAGGTTTTCGGATTATTCAAAAGCAGAGGTGTCCTTTAAGTACTGCGGAGGAAAGTATTTTGAAATAAAGCAATGGGAAGAGCCCATTGATTACCGTAAGGGTACGGGTTTGCTGGACGTATATCTGGCTCCGCTAAGTATTTTTGTTCCCAGAACGGAGATAATGACAGAGTTGAGCATTGCATTCAATTTTGCATCGCCATTGTCTTATAGTGTAATTAATTCCTTGTATGTAAGATATCCGATTTACTATCTGGACGAGCTGAGCACCTCCGTATTGAAAGGTAATCTTATATTCATTAATGTACCGGATTTGGGTTTCTATTTTGATGGTACTGTGGAAGTACCTATTACAGCCTATAATGATCATTTTACATACAAGGGTGAGAATTATTACGGCGAGTATTGCATAATGCAGGTGGTTCCTAATCCGGCAGATAACAAATACAGCATACTGTTGATAAATACAAATAATAATGCATTACTGCAAAGATGTATTTTTACCAGAAAAGTAATGCTGCCATTTATGTTCAATGGTTTTCACGACTACTATAATAACGAAGGATTAATCATGTATAACAAAAAATATTACGGGATTTATGAATGGGACGACAACTTAAAGGAGATCTAGCCTCTCAGCAACATCTGGAAGTAAGTAGTATTAATGTCTTGGAGTTTTCAAATCATCTAAAAAAAGTGGGGTGAAATTATGAAATTGGAAGAAATTAAAGAGAATTTGATATCAATAATGGAGGAAGAATTAGAGACCTCTTATAACCGGGAAACTATATTCGATCAGGAACTGATCGGCTTAAACATCAATTCGGTTGCGTTTATTAAGCTGTTGGTCAGGCTGGAGGTTTTCTTCGATGTGGAATTTGGTGAAGAGATAGTATTAATTAACAAACATACAACGGTAAATGATATGGTGACATTTATCAAGAATAAACAAAACAGTTAAACAGGTAAAAAGGAGAAGAACGTGAAAAAAAATAGCTTGGGACATTTCAGATTATATTTGTGGTGTCTTTCATTCTTAAAGAAATACTGGATATATGTAATTGCATATTTCATTTTAGTAGTATTACAGCAGGCATGCTTTATTATTTTTCCCAAACTGATCCAACGGTTTATTGATGATGTAGTAATAGGTAAACAGATTTCTTTGGTTAAGGATCTGGCTATCTACGCCATGCTAACGATCTGTGTGATTATTGCAACACGTTTGATTTATGCTATGTGTGGACTTGTTTTTTCGGAAAAAGGCACTAAGGTAATACAGTATAAAGTAATCGATAAAGCGAGAGAACTAGGGTATGATTATTTTGAAAAGACGCCCAGGGGGAATTTTCTGGCTGAAACCTTTCAGAATATTCTGTCAATCTATTTTATTTATGTAGACTTTCTGCCGAATACAATGCAATTGTTTTGCGGATTCGTCTTTTCAACGGTTATGATATTGCTGAGCCACAATATATTCTTCATCTGTATTACTTTTTTCTGCTTCCTGTGTGTTATTGTAACCACGGTTTTGTCAAGCAAAATGGTTCACAACACAAATGAGAAAATCCGGGACAGTACCAATCTGTATTATAAAGGTATATATGACAGTACAGAATCAATTGCGGAAATCCGGAGCTATAATTCAGTCAGCTGGATTGAAAAGAAAGTATTCGATAAGCTTAGCCTTATTTTTTCCGATCAACGGAAAGGATTACTTTTGCAAAAGCTTGTTTCGGGCAGTATAAACCTGTTTCACGTTATAGCAATAGCTGCTTACTTTATATTAGGCATAGCCTTGAGTAAAAATTCCATGTCAATTGGTAATGTTGTTGCCTATTACACCTATGTTTTTATGGCTATCAGTACATTATCAAACTTTATGAACCTATTGATCAGACAAAACAAAAATCTTACCGATGCAGAAAAGCCCTATGCATTTATGCACTTGAAGCCTACTGTAAAAGAGCACAACCTTCCCACTTTGAACAAAATCGAAGGGAATATCTGTGCGAAGAATCTTTCTTTCCATTATGAAGGCAAGGAGGATATTTTGCAGGACTTTTCCTTAAGTACGACAAAAGGGGAGAAGATAGTTATAGTAGGGGCAAGCGGATGTGGTAAATCTACATTCTTTAAATTATTGCTGCGGTGCTATGATTGTTGTAAAGGGGATTTGCTGCTTGACGGGGTATCCATTAAGCATTATTCCTTCCACGATCTCAGAGAAGCAGTCGGTATTGCCTTTCAGGAAACCTTTCTATTCTCCGATACGATCTTGGAGAATCTAAGGTTTGCAAATCCAAATGCTACATTCAGTGACATCATCAAAGCTTCTAAACTGGCTCAGGCCCATGAGTTCATTATGAATCTGCCGAAGCAGTATAATACGGTACTGGGCGCAAGAGGAGAGACTTTGTCCGGAGGTCAAAAACAAAGATTGGCGATAGCAAGAGTAATTCTCAAAAACCCGAAGATCTTTCTGCTTGATGAGATTACATCAAATTTGGATAGCATTACGGAAGCAAAGATACTATCTGATTTTTTGACTATTTTCAAGGACAAAACATTAATCATGATATCGCATCGTCTTTCAGTAATAAGACAATTTGACAGACTGGTTGTCATGAATGAAGGAAAAATTGTAGAGGATGGTACCTTCGATGACTTGTTCAAAGAAGGTACTTATTTTTATAGTCTTGTTGCCAGGGGGATGATTACTCATGATAAATAACATTATGCAATGCTTTCATTGGGTACTGAAGTTCCAGAACAGAGTAAGATCCAAGCTGCTTGTCATGCTTGTATTGTCTGCGGTATTTGTGGCTGTATCATTAAGTGAAGTGCTGTTTTTTCAATACATTGTGGACAATCTGGTGGTAGTGAATTACCGGAAAACAATCTTTTTTGTTTTCATGCTGGTATTGGCGTTAATCGGAAAAGAGTTGATCAACTCACTGATAGAAGTTATAGGACAGAAGCTGATTCAATTCCCTATAATCAGTGATCTGAGCAAAAAGCTTTTTCACAGTATGTATGCCAGTCCTGCGAATTACAGGCAAGCAGTGTATATAGATATGTTAACACAGGATACACAGGATATTGGGGCAGGTATAAACAGTAAAATCAGAAATATCAGATATGTGATACAGATTATTGTAATCATGGTACTGATGTTTAGTATCAGCGCGCCGATTCTTTATATTACTGCAATCTTAGTATTTGTTTATGTGATAACAGGACATATATTTACAAAAATCTTTATTAAGGCAAGAGAAGCATATATGGAGGATGTATCGTTAATACATCAGGTTACTGAGGAAGGGATTTCATCCAGCCGAGAAGTATTGGCCTATAACAAAGCGAAATGGGAAGAAGACAGAAGGATAAGGGTCTTTGACAAATACTACGTAAAAGCCAAAAAGCTCTACACTATGGGTAATTTGCAATACCTTGCCACGAATATCTCAAAATGGGCTATTGTTCTGTTTATTCTGTTTTATGGGGGATACCTGGTGATTAACAATCATATGAGCCTTGCTGTCTATGCTGCAGCATACCGTTATTGCACCTTGCTGATCGATAACGTAGAAGTTGTTTATTCAGAAGCTACAGAAATATCGGGTATCATAGCTAAAGTAAACAGGATAAGGGGCGTATTGGATAATACTTGCTATCCTGAAGGAAAAGTCTCAATCGACAGGGTGGAAAGCATAGAGTTTTGTAATGTCAGCTTTTGCTACGAAGGGCAGGTAGATGAGGCAATATCCGGTTTAAGCTTCAAAATAGACGGTTATAGGAAAATAGCGTTAGTGGGACCGAGCGGAAGCGGTAAATCTACTATAATGAAGCTATTACTATCAATTATTAAGCCGACCGCAGGAGTGATTAAGATTAATGGCATAGACATAAATCAGATCAACGAAAAAGAATGGATTGGTGAAAAGGTCGCTGCATGCTTTCAGGAATCTTTTTTCTTCGATGACACAATTGAGAATAATATTAAGCTGGGGCATGAGGTATCTGACGGGAAGCTACTGGATGTATGCAAAAAGCTGGAAATATACAAGTTCATTTCAAATCAAGGGTTAGGATTTCTGACACGGATAGGAGACAGGGGCATTAATATATCGGGCGGCGAACGGCAAAGATTAGCTCTAGCCAGGTTATTCACGAAAAATGTGGGAATATATCTGCTGGATGAGCCAACATCCGCCGTTGATAATCTTACAGAGGCTACTCTAAAGCACAATATAAACCAACTGGTATCTGATAATGGCAGTATCATGTTTATGTCGGCTCACAGGTTATCTACAATAAGGGATGCTGATCTGATAATTGTAATGAACAACGGGCGGCTGACAGAGATGGGGACCCATCAGGACCTCCGGGAGCATAACGGATTGTACAGGCAAATGCTTGAGGAACAAAATCAGGCTGTTTAAATCTAAGCACAACAGACTAACTTAATAAAGAAGGGATGAGTTAAGAATAATTTATGGAAAACGACAGCAAATTACTAAATTTTTTCGGTAAAAACCTGTATAAGCTGAGTTTACCTCAGTTAGTCATGAATAAGGCAATTGAGATTCCGGATAACATTGCAGTATTAGATGAATATAAGGCTATTACCTACAGCGATTTGGAAACAGCATCAGATAAAGTGGCAGCTTACATCCTGCAAGTTGCCGGAAGGCAGCAGAAAATAGCGGTAATCATGGATAGGAGTGCTGACTTGGTAGCAGCAGCGCTTGGTATTATGAAAAGCAGCAGCATTTATGTGCCGATAGATACCCACTATCCTCAAAAAAGAGTAAAACATATCGTAGAAGATTGCCAATGTCCAGTAATAATAATCCAATCAAAATACAGGAAGCTGTATGCAGATATATTCTCTGACGGAATAAAGGTAATATGTTATGAAGACCTGCTCGAACAGACTCAAGTAAAGCCACAAACTTACGATGTTGATGTAAACAATATTGCATATATCCTATATACGTCAGGAACAACAGGGAAACCTAAAGGTGTCATGGTTACACACAAGGCAGTATTGAATACACTTTTTTGGCTGATAAAACAATTCAAAATGTCGCCTATGGACGTAATAGCTCTTAAAACCTCAATCAGCTTCACAGATTCCATTTGGGAGATCTTCTGTCCGCTTATCGTTGGAGCAAAAATAAAGGTGGTGACTGAAACTGCATCAAGGGACATAAACACTCTTTATATCGCTATGCAGAATGTTACCATTACGCAGTTTGTACCGTCGGCCTTAAGAGTTCTGCTGGCTCATATAGCCAGAAAGCAAGTAAGTAATCCGATGCCTAATCTCAGATGGGTGTTCAACACCGGAGAATACATCAGCACAGCACTGGCAAAGGATTTTTACGGGGCCTTTAAAAATGCAGAGCTGGGGAATTTATACGGTATGACGGAAAGTGCGATATTTGCTTCTTATTATTTAGTGAATAGAGATACACTTAATCAATTGGACAAAGTGCCCATAGGAAGGCCCATTGATAATATAAGGATGTATATTGTCAACGATAGTGGAAGCCTTTGCGAAGCAGGTGAAATCGGTGAAATCTGTATTTCCGGTATTGGACTGGCATCCGGTTATTGGAACCAATCAGGAATAACAAAGGAAAAGTTCTGCTACTGCAAAGCCTGTGGGGAAGATGTATATCGGACGGGTGATCTTGGTGCTATAGGTAAAGATGGGATGATAGACTATTTCGGTAGAAAAGACGACCAGGTAAAAATACGGGGTAATCGCGTAGAGCTTGCAGAAGTTGAAAAGAGTTTGATGCAGTTTGTCCATAAAGGCAGTGTTGCTGTGATAGTGGCAAAAGACAAGTTCAATGAGAATACATTAATATGCTTTTATACAGATCCAAACACTGATATAGCAGGGCTGAGGTCGGAGATAGCCGGGATATTGCCGGTATATATGGTTCCTTCACGCTTCGAGTATAGAAAGGAGCTGCCGCTTAGCTTTAACAGCAAAGTAGACCGGAATGAATTGAGGAAAAGTATCATGGATAATGAGGAAACAGATTCTGGTGAAACCATAGCCAATCAATTAATGAATATTTGGAAGGTATTACTTCCAGCGTCTGAGATTACTCCGGACGGGGACTTTTTTGATCTGGGTGGCGACTCCTTATTAGTGATACGTATGCAAGCCATGTTGGATATTGTAGGTTTTAAAGTAGACTACGACGATATTTTGAAAAACAGCACAATAAATCAATTAGTAAAAGTTATCAAAAGGGGTAGTTATAATGATGGGGAAAAAAATAATTGAAAATCTGGAACCGTTTAAGGAGTTTTTTTTTCAGGATTGTATATATAACGCTGTCTTTTCCGTAATCAATCACTACAATAAATCTATTCTACCTATACTCATAAATACCTATGTCCATTACACATATTCGGAAAACAATACATTAAATATATCCTTCGATTACAGGAGTGACGAGAAATTTGAGAAGCTACTGAATAAGTTGGGTATGAGGATTGAGGGTTTCAGTACTACGGACAGTTTTGCCTCTGATATTAAGGAAGCGATTGACCGGGAGGTGCCGGTCATAGTCAATGTTGATTGCTTTTATGAATCAATACGGAAGGATACCTATCATAGGGAGCACTTGGACCATAGTCTGTTGGTCTACGGGTATGAAGGAGGTGACTTCTGGATTTATGAGCACAGCAACAGGAATGCGCTGAACTATAAGCCGGCAAAAATATCCCAGGGGGATCTGTTGACGGCATGTAATGGCTACGTTGACAGGTATATGAAGGAAAGCGATCAACCTTATGCTTTTTACTGTATCTGTGAAGATAGTGGATGGAAGTCGGCAAACCAAACGTTTAATGCAGAATACATCAAAAAATATGTGGGTAGATTCATGTGTGAAGCGGAAGAGAGCTTGTTTGGGATGAAAAACTACTATCATGCAATTTCAGAGCTGGGGAAAATACTTCGTGACTACGACAAATTGTCTCTACTTAGTAGTGAGCTGATAAAGTTTATCAATAACGTAATCCATATAAAAAAGGCTCAACAATATATTTTGAAGCATTTTGCCAAAGAACCGGAAAAGGCTGCTGCTGAAATCAGCAGCAGCTGGACATATGCCAGACTGCTGTTATCCAGGTGTATTGAGGAGGCAGATAATTTTGAAAAGAATAGCGAGGCAGCTATAGATGCGGTGAAAAAAGCATGGGACAGAGAATTGGAACTGAATGATTTGATTAAGAAATACGCAGAGGATTTGATTAAAGCCTGATGCTATTAACCAGAATGTAGCAGGGGCTTTCTAATTAAGAAAAAAATAACAAGAAGAGGAGAGATTTAATGGAACAGGGTATGCTTTCTGTCGGTTTAAGCAGTGTATTCAGCTTAAAGCTGCTTAAAAAGGTATATGAAAAGAACAAGTCATACACAAAATTTATTGTTACAGAGCAGGATTTCAAATTTATCAGCAGGGTTGTTCAGGAAAGTAAGGGATTATGCGACCAGAAAGAATTAATGCAATTTATTAATGGGGCTGAAATACTCGATGAGACTTTGCTGAGTCAAAATCAGCCGGAGATAAGTGTCTGGTGTTACAATTATACGTTTCACTATATAGATGAATACGGCAAGGATTTTCTTAACAAATTTAGTGAAATAATAACTTTGGTCAATAAAAACTGCACTATATCGGAACTTAACTATATTTGTAATGAGCCTTATGACTTACAAAGAAAGTTTTATAGTTCCATAGTAGAAGAAAAGTTGGGAAGACTCCATCAGAATATGGCGGAGAATCTAAACATCATTAATGAAATCCATTCGAAGCTGCACATAACTACAAATATATTTAGCATACCGGTTTCCTGCAATATCACAGTTCAGGAAGATAACAGTATTTTGGAATTCAAACGGAGATATTACGATTTCAAAGAATGGGTGACTTCCAGGGTACCTGACTTTTTTACAGGAAACGTTTTGCAGCTAGACTGTACTGATCTTTATGTAAATAACATTACTTTTCCGGAGTTGATAGAACAGCTGATAAAGTGTCATAAAAGTTGTTCTCCTAAGCAATGGAATTCATTCAGCCTGGCGGAGGAACATTATTTTGACATGGAGCAGGCAGTCAGATGTCTTCAGGAATGCCTGGACATTAATCTGGAGCCGGTTAGAGATGCATCAGGGATGGATGGTGTGGATAAAGTATTTGATAATCTGCTTCTGTATCATATGCCGTACCTAATCGGTAAGCAAAGATCAAATAAACCGGATGGCAATAGGAAGCTTTCGTTAGCTGCTGAAGTCGATGATTCACTGTTGCGTGCTTCTCAAAATGAAAGTAAAAACGGAGCAGATATAGTACTAACCAAAAAGGTTGTTACTTCCGGCGATGGGCAAGAGCTTGCATACTATACAGCCGGAGCAGGAATTCCAATCTATATCGTTAATGCATATGGTGTTGCTGTCGATGTATGGAAACCTCTCATTTCATTATTAGCTGAGCACTATTACATAATAATTGGAGAAATCAGGGGCATTAACAATAATGAAAGACCGATCAATACTCAAAATGAGCATTATGGGTTGTATGACCATGTTGATGATATTGAAAAAGTCATTGAGGCAGAAAAAATAGATGCCCTTCATATGATCTCATGGTGTTCAGGGGCGAAGCAGGCAATTTTATACGCAGCCAGGGATAAAGTTAAGATTCTGTCCCAGATTATTATTGCAGGGGAATTCGCACCGTACAATGACAGTGAAAAGGATCATTCGAAATTTAGAAAGAGTGTTCAGGAGATTTTTCAAATAATAAAGAATGATGAGAGAATGTTTGAATTTTATCTTAAGATAATAAACAAAAGCATATTTAAGAATACTCTGGACTTCCAAGGCCTGACCAATAAGGCGCAAACCGCGGAAGTAAGGGATATAGTCGAATTGCTTTTTGAAATTATTCCCCAAAAAGACAGAAGCATAATACTTGACGCTTTTACTTCAAAAGAAAAAATGAGGAATTTCTTAACGATGTGCGTAGAGTACTATCAGCATGATGTCGAATCGGTTATCACTTCGTTGAACATGCCGGCTCTATTGGTATCATCGGACAAGGATAACGTAGCAAATCCAAAACAATCTGAATGGGCTCACAGTAAATTCAGGAATTCAGTCTATGTTCCATTCCCTGAAGCTACGCACAGCATTGTAAAAGAGAGGTACATAGACTTATATAACTTAATAAAGCAGCACCTGGAAACTATCGGATAGGAACCGGATGAAAATAATATTAGCATATTGAAAGGATGGGACAGTTATGCAGAATAATGTATTTGAAACCATTAAAAGCTATTTGTTGGAAAATATAGTGAATGAAGATATTGATTTGGATTATGATCTAAATCTTATGAATGCCGGAATCATTGATTCAATTACAATGGTAAAGGTTATTTTATTTTTAGAGCACAAATTTCAGGTCCGTTTTGCCGAAGAGGACCTGCTGCCTGATCATTTTGAGACTATTAATACTATGGGGAACTTCATCAAAACAAAAATACAATAAATGTAAATTTTTAGTTTATACCATCGGAAAAATACATTATAATTAATAATTGTAAAACGTAAAACAAGCAGGCGAAGCTTTTTTTGATTAAGTAGGAATCAGCTCATTTACAAGGCTTTTAGGCACTCCTTTCTTTTGCCATATTGCCGAATACTTGTGTACGGCAGTATAGGACAAGCGATTGGGGCTTTGAAAACAGGTTGTAGAAAACTTAATTTTAGTTCATTTAAGTTTTTCACAACGAATAAAAAATGATTATTTTAAGGAGGTAAGCATGGAAGAAGTAAAGAAAAAGAGGTGCAGTTGGGTATCTAATTCGGAAATTCATAAGGATTACCATGACAAAGAGTGGGGAGTACCTATCTATGATGACAAGGAGCTATACGAAACTCTTGTCCTGGAGACCTTTACTACAGGACTCAGCTGGTTGATCATTCTGAAAAAGCGCGAGAATTTCAGAAAAGCCTTTGATAATTTTGATCCGGATAAAGTGGCTGAATATGATGAACAAAAAGTTGAGGAATTATGCAAAAATACTGATATTATAAGAAGTCCGGGTAAAATAAAGGCAACTATAAGCAATACGAGGATTTTCAAAAGCATTCAGAAGGAATACGGCACTTTTTCAAAATACATCTGGGGATATACCGATAACAAAATTATTAAGAACACCGACAATCGTTTCAATTTTCATAATGATGTGGCAGTTAAAATTTCAGAGGATCTGAAAAAAAGAGGTATGAAATATGTCGGACCGGTAACTGTCAATGCATTTTTGGAAGCGATGGGAATGATTAACAACCATGAGACAGAATGTTTTCGTTATAACGAATTATAGCTTCTGAAATTTTTGGACTGACGAATCAGTACTGATTAACAAGGTAATGCACGATGCAAAATAATAGAAAAATTAGCCAAGAGATCAGTTGATATTCTTTGATTGGAATATCAACTGTTCTTTTTTATTTCGGCAACAGTTTCAGCCATATGTATGAGCTAATGCAGCATGAGGCTGATGACACCTGACCGGACTAAAACAACTTATTTATGAAGGAGTGTGAAAAAATGGAGTTTAAGCTATTTGAAAAAAGCGATGAACTAACGAAAATCACTGAAAAATTCAATATTTCCTTAAACAGCTTACTGTTAAGCTGCTATATTGTAATGCTGAGGAAGATGAACCCTGATAAAGAGCAAAATATTCTTGCAGTATCAAATAAAAGCGAAGCCTTTTTTAAGCCTTTATTTATAGGGAATGAAAGCTTCTTTAATTTTGCTACCGATGTGGAAATCTCACTGCGTATTAGCAGAAGAGAGGATATTGCAAAGTATGATGCAGCTTTTATAAGTGGGGCACCCTTACAGCAGGCCAAAAAGATACTTAAGCAAAGTAACGACAAGCAATGGTGCTTTGTTTGCCAGCCGGACGCTGATGGCGTAAAATACTGCATTGCCGCGAATCACAATGATAAAGATATGGATAACTTGATGCAGCTGAGGTTTGAAAAGATACTATGTGAAGTTATAGATAATACTGCTATCCAAATCAATGAATTGTCTATAATCAGTGAATATGAGAAAAACCTGATACGCGGATTTGGATTAGGTGAAACATATGATATACCAAAAACAACTTTTCATGGGCTGTTTGAACAGCAGGTCTCTTTACATCCGGATAAAACGGCTGTTACCTGTGGAGATTGCCGTATAAGCTATGATGAACTGAATAAGAGAGCAAATCAGGTTGCGAATTATATCAGGAATAAAGTATCTGACACTGAAAACTTAATCGGTGTATTCATGGAACGTTCGGTGGACTTCATTGTTGCGATATTGGGAATTATGAAATCCGGCAACGGATACGTACCGATAGACTCTGACACACTGAATCCCGGACATGACAGTTTTCCGAAGAAAAGGCTTGAGTTTATGCTTCAGGATACAAAAATGCCTTTCATTATTACAAAGAAGCAGTTTACCTGCGGTCTGGCAGACCTTGGGGTTGAGCTGCTGTGTATCGATTCAGGCGGGCTTGACCAATATCTTACAGAAAACCTGAATCTGGATATCACTGAACGCAATATTGCTTATGGTATTTATACTTCCGGCTCTACGGGATTTCCTAAATTAACCGTCGTTGAGCACCATAACGTACTTAACTTGCTGTCCGGAATAAACCGGTGCATGTATTCAAAATTATCTGGACAGGAGCCGGAAAGAGTGTCCCAAAACGCCCCGTTTGGTTTTGACGCTTCCGTACAGCAATTTATTGCACTAATAAAAGGATATTGTCTATGCATTATACCGGAAAATGTCCGCAAATCGGTTAACAGGATTATTGAATACATTAATCAGAATAATATTAACGTATTCGATTGCACTCCTTCACAATTGGAGCTTTTGGTAAATGATGGGATGCTGGAAAAGTGCAGTGAACATCTGAAGCTCATTTTGGTGGGGGGAGAAGCAATTCCGGACAAATTATGGAACCGTCTGAAGTCAGAAGAAAAAATCAAGGCTTATAATGTATATGGCCCGACGGAATGTACGGTAGACTCTACGTTCCTTTGCATTAATCAAAGTAAATACGACTACGCTGTAATAGGAAGGCCAATGGATAATTACAGAGTTTTCATACTGGATGAGAACCGGAATAATGTACCTATCGGTTGTGCAGGCGAAATCTATATCGCTGGAAATGGCGTTTCCAGGGGATATCATAATCGTGAAGAGCAAAACAAGGCAAGCTTTTTGATATTGCAGGATCAGGCCGATGGGCTTATAAATGTCTACAAGACAGGTGACCGTGGTTTGTTCTTGCCGGACGGCAGTATTTATTACCTGGGGCGGAATGACGGACAGATTAAGATAAGAAGCCACAGGATCGAAGTAGCAGAGATCATGACAATACTAAACAAGCATAAACACATTAAAAGCTCATTAGTGGTTGTAAATGATGATGCGGGCTATAAGAAGTTAATTGCATACTTTATCATGGACGACAACAAGCTTTTTGATGCAAACGAAATATCGGAATTTCTTTCTGAATATCTCCCGAAATATATGATACCAAATCACTATGTACTGATTGATCAATGGCCTTTAACTCCCAATAAGAAAATTGATAAAAGTAAGCTTCCTTTGCCGGAAGAGCTTCTGAAGGCGGAGAAAAGCGGGTCTGATGAATCAAAAGATGAACTGGAGAAGGAAATCGCGGGGATAATGTGCAGAATTTTGTCTGTTGATAATATCGGACTGAATGATAGTTTTATGAGGCTGGGAGGAGACAGCTTAAGGGTAATGACCTTCCTTGCTGAGATTTTCGGGAAGTATGATGTAGAAATAGATTTTGCAGAATTCTTTAAAACGCCTACAATAACATTTATCAAAGGAAAGCTGCAAGGGAAATCACAGGGTAAAGCAAAAGCGGAGAAACGATATTTATGAAATAAAGAGGAGACCGGCAATGGGAATTGATTGTATATTAATTGGATTCAATGATGAAAAAATGGAGACCACAATTAAGAGAATTGAGCCTTATAAAGGAAAGGGTGCGGCATATTGCCATATGCTATCACGCTCTGCAATTGTAAACGGCAGAAGAATGAAGTATTCGGAGCTGGTTACGGAGAGTATCTCACAATCCACTGGAATGCCGAGTGATCTATCCATTTATCGGATGCCTAATATGGCTGTCCATTATTTGATGACATATCTAAGAAACAGGAATATTACAGTAGAGCCTGTAAACAACTATAATTTTGAAAAAGAAAGACTGAAGAATTTATTAAAGAACAGTTCTCCGATGATTGTCGGAGTTTCTTCAACCTGTATTGTTGAAGCCGCACCAATAAGAGAAGTGGTAGATTATATCAGAGAAAATAATCCGAATGCAAAAATTGTTGTCGGAGGGCCGTTTATTAACAGCATTAATTACGAGTATGGGGAAAAACAGCAGAACTACTTATTGCAGCGTATGGGAGCAGATATCTTTATACATGAACGCCAGGGTGAAAAAACACTGTATCAGCTTTGTCAGGAACTGAAGAAGGAGAAGCCCGATTTGACGGAGGTTCCAAATATTATATTCAAGAGCGGCAATGACATAATCAGAACAAAAAAAATCCCGGAAAATATTTGCCTGGATGATGAGCCTGTCAAAACATTAACATTTTATGAAAATCATATTAAGCCGCCGGCGTATGTGAGGACAGCATTAAGCTGCAGCCTGAACTGTGCTTTTTGCCGTTATCCGCTCCTGGGTGGTGAATTAATGCAAATGAGTCCGGAGTCCATAGAAAAGAATCTGGATTACATAAGCTCATTAGGTGTCAAGTATCTGGTTTTTATCGATGATTCATTCAATGTTCCGCTGGACAGATTCAAAAACCTGTTACGGTTAATGATTAAAAACGAATACCATTTTAAATGGTTTTCCTTTTTTAGAATATCCCATTCGGATGAGGAAACTTATGACTTAATGGAACAGTCTGGCTGTGGTGGAGTTCTCCTTGGAGTAGAATCCGGCAATAATACTATCCTTAAAAATATGGATAAAAAGGTAACAAAGGAGCAGCTCTATTGGGGAATTCAGCAACTGACAAAGCATAATATAATAAGCTATGCATCCTGCATGGTTGGATTTCCAGGGGAAACTATTGAAACAGCGCAGGAAACTATACGGTTTATTGATGAAGCCAAGCCGACTTTCTATGACCTGCAAAGCTGGTTTTATGAGAGAGCCGTACCGATCGAAAAAGAGAAGGATTACTACAAGCTGAGTGGATATGGATATGACTGGTCTCACAAGGACATGGACAGTAATTTGGCTGGAGCTATAGTAGAAGAGGGTATAAAGCAAATCAAAAATTCCTGTTTCATGCCTTCCCTATCCTTTAACCTTTGGTCGCTTACCTACTATTTATCACAAGGTGCAACTATAGAAGACTTTAAACGCTTCTCCCAAATATTCGTAAAAGTTACAGCAAAGGAAAGTGTTGATGATGATCCTGAATACCAGAAGAATATTTATGATCTGCTGCATGTTTTTCAAGGGAATGAGACAATACACAGAAATTTATCAATGAGGCACAAGAAAAGGATTAACGAGGTGCAGAATGCTGTTACATGTTGATATCTTTGTGGATTCAATGGAGAAGATGCTGAAGTTCTATGTAGATTTATTGGGTATGCAGGTTATTGATGATGCAGTACTTAAAGGAGATTTGGTCCGCTTTGTTTCAAAAAACAAATATGATGCTTACAGGGTTGTATTGCTGCAGGTATCTAAAATGGGATCCATGGTAGAACTCATTGAATATTTAGGAGATAGTTCCTGTTCTCTAAAAAAAGCAAAAGAACCTGTAACGATAACGATATTGGTATCTTCTATAGAGCTTAAAATAAAACAGCTGCAGAACTATGGGATTTATCCTGTAAGTGATGTATTTCAAGTAGAACTCCCAAGAGTAGGAAAATCACGTATCGTGTTTTATGAAGATCCGGAAGGCAATATGATTGAATTTCTGCAAATGGGCTGACCATTCCCTAAGATAAGCGGTGTTGTTATTTAAGAAACAAAAGGAAGGAGAAAGGATATGTACATAAAAAATAATTTTAGTTTTGCGGATAATAGGTTTTTGATGTTTGATATGGATGAACTTGCGAATGAAATTGAAGAGAATCAAAAAAAGGAAGTAATCAGGCTGACCCTCGGGAAATCGGAATTTCAGCTCCATCAGGACATAATAGATGAAATGAAAGAAGCGACTGAAAATTTCAGTAAGAACTCATTGGTATTTCCGGGTGGTTTGCCAAAGTTGAAAAAGAAGCTGTCGGAATACTACCTAAAACAGTTTGGCGTTAACATTGATGAAAAAAACTTTATCATTGCGCCGGGTTCAAGCAGTATATTCAGGAACTTGTTCTATTTGCTTTGTTCTGAGCAGGATGAAGTCTTAATTCCCAGACCGTATTATTCGCTCTACCGGTTTTGCGCCTTATTGGTCGGGGCTAGAGTAAGATATTACGATATAGATTTGGCTTCATGCAGGGTAGATATGGAATCTTTCCGCAGCAACTTTACCGATAAAACAAAAATAGTTGTTATCAACACACCAGGAAATCCACTAGGCAATGTCCTTACAGATGAGGAATTGTACGAGATAGATAGTATCGTCAACGGTAAGGCGGTCATCATTAATGATGAGATTTATTCCAATGTATATTTTGATGAAGCAAATAAATCTGTAATGAACCTGAAGGACACAAAGTCGGTTTTTATTACTACTAATGCATTTTCTAAGGCATATAGGATGTATACAAAAAGAATCGGCTACTGCATTGTGCCTGATGAACTGGTTGAGCCTTTGACCGTAATCCAGCATCATACACTGTTAACTACAGATCCTGTAGTGCAATATGGGGCTATTAAGGCACTAGAAATGCAGGAAGAAGTCAATCAGATAGTAAAAACTTATAAAGACAGAAGAGATTATACGGTTGCTAAATTTCAAGGAGTGGATTTAGTCCGCCCGATCAATTCACAGGGATCATTTTATATTACGCTGGATTGCTCAGAGTTTATGAAGAAGCATAGCTATAACACAAGCTTTGATCTGGCGAAAAAGATACTTGATGATAAGCTGGTGGCAACTGTTCCCGGGTCGGACTTTGGTCTGCCTGAAACGTTAAGGCTGTCATACTCTTCAAAAAGATACAAAGAGGGAATTGATTTATTGGTAGAATTCTTTTCATATGTTTAGCACTTGAAAGATCTCAGTTTTTCCAAAATATTTAGAAAGGATTGTATGCTTTTCCAAAAGGATAGCATAGAAAAGAGATATGAAAAATTACTTGTTTACATCCGAATCTGTTACTAACGGGCATCCTGATAAAATGTGTGACCAGATATCAGATGCCGTCTTAGACGAGATTATCAAGCAGGATATGAATGCAAGGGTCGCTTGCGAGGTTGCTTGCACCTCGGGGGTGATCTTTGTCATGGGTGAGATCAGCAGTAGCTGTAGTGTAGATATTCCCCAGATTGTCAGAAAGGTGGTGCTGGATATCGGATACGACAGTACTGTATACGGTTTTGACGGAAATACCTGTGCAGTATTAACTTCTATTGACAAGCAATCACCCGATATTGCAATGGGGGTGAACCGGTTTGATGATAAGAGCCAGAATATTGATCTGGGTGCCGGCGATCAGGGTATGATGTTTGGATACTCCTGCAATGAGACGGCTGAACTAATGCCGCTTCCGATTACATTGGCCCATAAGCTGTGTAAACGATTGACTGAGGTACGGGTGGACAAAACAATACCATACTTAGGACCTGACGGAAAATCACAGGTAACCATCGAATATGTAGATGGACTTCCCGTAAGACTTGATACAGTAATTATCTCTGCGCAGCACTTACCGGATATCCCGCTTGAGACAATCCGAAAGGATATTCAAGAAAATGTAATTAATCCGATTATCCCAGAGAAGCTTACTAATAGAGATACAAAATACTACATTAATCCTACCGGAAGGTTTGTAGTCGGCGGACCTCAGGCAGACAGCGGCTTGACCGGCAGAAAGATTATAGTTGATACATATGGTGGTTATGCACGGCACGGGGGAGGAGCGTTTTCCGGTAAAGACCCCACAAAAGTCGACAGAAGCGCAGCTTATGCCGCCAGATGGATCGCAAAAAATGTAGTGGCATCAGGGTTAGCAGAAAAATGTGAAGTACAACTGGCATATTCCATTGGAATATCAAAACCGGTATCGGTTATGGTGGACACATTCGGAACCGGCAAAATATCTGAACAAAGGATAACACAGGCGGTAGAACAGGTTTTTGATCTGCGTCCTTTAGCTATCATAAGGCATTTGGATTTACTTAAGCCGGTTTATCGCCAGACAGCTGCATATGGCCACTTTGGAAGGAATGATCTTGATCTGGCATGGGAAAGAACTGATATGAAAGATAAACTGAAAGCTTACCTGGAATCTTGATATGTCAGGCATTACTGCAGCCGTAAATACCGGGAGCATAATAAAAATAAGTCTATATTGCAGTTATTATGCAGAAGGAGGATAAAATGAAAAAGAAAACAAAAATACTTTTATTAAGTGTATTGACAGAGAAAAATGCCATCATTACAGAGGAAGTCGGAATTTGCTCAATAGCCGCTGTTTTGGAAGAAGACGGGTTTGAAGTGGCACTGGTCAACTCAACCCGTACTTATCTTGATTTAGATGCCATTTATAAAGACAAGCCGGATATAATCGGAATTCCGATGTATTCTACAACGGAGAAGGTAGTTTTAGAGGTATGTAAGATTATTAAGGAGCATCTACCCGGGGCTAAGTTTGTTTTGGGAGGATATTGGCCTACGCTGTACGGTGAGGAATTGTTGAAAAAATACCCGTTGTTTGATTATGTGATTTATGGGGAAGGAGAAATTGCATTCAGGAATTTTGCGAATGCAATAGAGAATAATGAAGACCCGAGCACGATCAAAAGTTTGATTTATCGAAATGGGGATCAGATTATCAAGAACCCCCGTGAAAAACTGATCGAAGATTTAGATTCCCTTCCATTTCCCCGAAGAGATTTATTACTCAATAATAAGCTCAAGTATGCCTATATATCCACAAGCAGGGGTTGTCTGGCAAACTGCAGCTTTTGCTGGCACCAGAATTTCTGGGGAACAAATGCAGGTAATCAATGGAGAGGACGAAGCCCGGAAAACATAGTAAAGGAAATTAAGCAAATCGTACAGAAATACAATGTTAACAGATTCTGGTTTATTGATGACAGCTTTGAAGATCATAATGCCGGATGTACAAACCGGATGTGGGATATTGCGCAGAAGATCGTTGATGAAGGATTGGATATTACATATGAAACCTATTTTAGAGCAGAAGTATACAAGAAATTTGATAAAGAAAAGATGGAGTTAATGAAGAAATCGGGACTTGTTGGTTTAATCTTCGGAATTGAGGCAGGAAACACACAGGACTTAAAGCTCTATCAAAAGATCGCATCAGTAGAAGACAATGTCAAGGCGATAGAATATTTCAGAGAGAATGATATTGCTGTAGATATAGGTTTTATCAATTTTAATCCTTATTCGTCATACAAAACTCTTAGAGATAATATCGATTACCTTGAAAAGACATACTTTGCTTCTGTATTATACTATATTGTAGAGAGATGTGGGATTACGGAATTTTCATCAATCTACTACAAAGTTAAAAAAGACGGGTTATTGATAGAGGACAAAGAAACGAATTGCTACTCCTATCATTATGTTAATGAAGACATAGGCAAGCTCTCTAATTACTTATATTACAAATATCATGAGAATGAATCTTCAAAGGTGTACCTGTGTGCTAAAAAAGTAGGAAACATCATACGCGAAGAGTTTAAGCTGATTAATTATCTGAAACGTAATTTTATTCCCAAGTACCCGCAAATTCAACCGATAATTAAGGAGAATGAAGATCGCGCGTGGGATTTGCTGAAACAGATAAACAAATCGAATGCAAAATGTTTCAGGGAATTGCTTGATGCGACGGAAATGAATGGCTGGAACCAGGATACAACTGAGGCAATTACTGAAAAGTATTGGAATCTGGCCTGCTTTAAAGAGGTAAGTGATGCATTGGAACAGAACAGGTTATCCCTATACATGCAGTTGAACCATGCCGGATTATCTCCCGAGGAGTACTTTAATTTCCGCTAATATATACCGGATAGTTGGCTTACCGTAAAACAGCCCTGCGAAAAGTTTGTATCAGATAACATTGGACCAGGCAATAAGAAGATACAAACTTAGAGCGGGGCTAACTTTCCACATTGATATACCTCTTAGCATAATAAGATCCAAGAGGTAAATGTTTTTCCTAATTGATCGAAAAACTTATAAGCTATTAAGAAAGACAGGCACTTAGCCCTCTGTGATTTACAGCTACCTGGAGTTTCAGCAGTACAGTCAAAAAAAATACACTCAAAGGCAACAGATTCATTTTGTTTTATGCCTTTGGCTTGCGAAAGGAATGGTAATAATAATGATAGAAATGTTAAAGGCAAAAATACATCGAGCTACCGTTACAGATGCAAACATAAATTATGAAGGCTCTATAACGATTTCTTCAGAAATCCTTAAAAAGTCAAATATCAAAGAATATGAAAAGGTTCTGGTAGTGGACATAAATAATGGATCCAGATTTGAGACATATGTAATAGAAAGTGACGCACCCAACATGATATGCGTAAATGGTGCAGCAGCGAGACTCGTCAGTATTGGTGATAAAGTCATTATTATGTCTTTTGTCTGTATGAACGAAGATAGTGCAGCAAACCATCGGCCGATTATTGTACATGTAGATGAAAATAATAGTCCTACATAATTATTCACTATATAAAGTCTCTATTTATTTAAGGGCAAAAATCTTGCTGAATATGTAGAAATTAAGGTGATATTTGTCATAAAACGTATGAGACTGTAAAAAAATCCCTAAAAACAGCTTTTTATGATAAAATCTAAATATCATAGAAAGCTGTTTTTATGATAAGAAGTAGAGATTTAGTGAGCGAAGGAAAAAAGAATATTATTGAAGCACTAATTTATGGTTCATTTCAATTCTTTGTGAGTTACGGGAAAGTATCTGCCCTCCTTTGGAAGTATTTGAAATAAATTGCATTTTCTTGTGGAAATGTGTTTATATTGCCTTGTTTTTACAGCTTATCTACGTTGAAAAATTTACAAAATTATGTATATTATTTGATTACTGCTAGAATTCTCAAAATTTAGAACGATTGGCAGTTTTATCATATTAAAAAAACATTTAAAATAGTTTCAGGAGGTCGACATTAATGAGTAACATTTATGGTAAAGCAGGGTTGAGAATCAGAAAACTAAGAGAACTAAGGAATATGACGCGTGAAGCATTTTCTGAACTAGTAGAAATTTCGCCAAAGTTTCTTTATGAAATAGAAACTGGTCAAAAGGGTTTTTCAGCAGATACTTTATATCGTATAGCAAATGCGCTATCTGTTTCAACTGAATATATACTTACTGGTGATGATCATAAAGAACTATCAGTGCAACTAAAGAATGTTTTGGATTTGTTTAATGATACCCAGTTGGAAGTAATATATAAATTACTAAAGAATGTCCAAGAGCTGAGTCTGAAAAATGAACATTAAACAAGCGCAACAGTAAAAATGAATTTCCCCACGGCGGTAGAAATAATAAATAATTTCGTTAGGGTGTAGCTATCTCCATACTGTGTTATCTAGCTCGTCCGGCAATGAAGCTGGATACTTCAGGGTGGTTGGAGTGATTTTTAAAGGTGTTGTTCCAGCCGCCTGACAAGTATTATCAGAAATTGGCTTAAAATTCTACCCTCGTTCCTATATCGCATAGTCCACTTTATTGTATTCAAGGATGCTTGCTGCAACATCTTTTACGCTATACGTCGGACAGGAACATAGTTTTAGATTTGCAGGTGTAGTTTACAATTTGTTCATAGTATCATAAAGATGTCTTAATATTTATGGGATAGAATATATTTACTAGGAAGCCTCCTATTTATATATCAAGCCGGACAGGAATGCTGTTCCGGCTTTTGTGATTTATTCCAAGTGTTTTTTTCGGCGTGCAGATACTTAATGCAGTATGTTAGACAAATTATATATAATCGATTATGACAAAACCGCATGAGGAGGGGAGTTTTTTTGTAGCAGGCTTCTGACTAAAGTTAACATAAGCTTTACCATTCTTATGTTTTTAGGTTATAATGTAGCTTAGGTACATTATTTTTGATATACAGGGTGGATTAAAGATTACCTGCATCAGGTATTATGAAAGGATAAATAATGAAGAATGAGATAATATCAATCGGTCCAATCACTGTTTATGGGTATGGGCTAATGATTGCGATCGGTATAATAGCAGCATATGTAGTAGCAGAGTACAGAGCTAGAAAAGCAAACCTGAACCATAAAAGGATTTTTGGATTAACCATTTGGTGCTTGGTCGGGGGACTTATCGGTGCAAAATTTCTGTATTTAATAACTCAGATTGAAGAGATTGTATCTAACCCCAAAATCATATTTGCATTATCAGACGGCTTTGTAGTATATGGAGGCATTATAGGAGGAATTTTAGCGGGATTTCTGTTTTGCAAAAAAGAAAAACTTAATTTTCTGCAATACTTTGACCTGGCTATGCCTTCTGTTGCATTAGCGCAAGGATTTGGCCGGATTGGCTGTTTTCTTGCAGGCTGCTGTTATGGAATGAGAACAACCGGCATTATGGGAATTGAATTTCACGAGTCCGCTTATGCTCCGAATGGAGTTCGATTGATTCCCACTCAGCTGATTTCAAGTGGATTGGACTTTCTTCATTTTTTCATATTGATTTTTTTTGCAAAAAGGATAAAAGCACATGGACAGGTGGCAGGCCTTTACTTGATTTTTTATAGTGTAGGGAGATTTATTCTTGAGTTTTTCAGGGGAGATTTGATTCGTGGAAGTGTTGGAAGCTTATCCACTTCGCAATTTATTTCCATTTTCTTGTTTGTTATCGGATGCAGCATAGTACTTGTGAGGGCATATGGTACAAAGAATGTAAGTGAATAAACATATTACTTTTAATACTACGGTATCCTTCCGTCAATGATTCCGAGATTCTTACCTAAGGCATATTTTTTACTATAGTCAATAACACTAATCAATAGAAACTAATTTCTCACCGGACACTTTTGCCATTTGCAATACTTCCGGCTTATTCCTGATGTCACCCTTTCCAGCTATGCCTCCCGCAGTTATAGTGCATTCAACTATAAAAATTCCAGAAAACTAAAGAGTATGTCCATAAGTTCGTAAAAAAACATATTTACTAAAATTTCTACAAAATGTTACAATATATGCATATACTGTATGAGAATATCAACTGATTTAGTTTAACGGAAAAAGGGAGGGGTGATCAAATGGATGAAAAGCAGTTCATTGAGCTAGTAAAGGATGGGGCAATAAAAGCTTTTAATAAATATAAGGTATTACCATCACTCACACTGGCACAGGCTATATTAGAGAGTAACTATGGACAATCTGGTCTCTCAAAAAGATGTTTCAATCTCTTCGGAATAAAGTGGAAGGAAGGATGCGGGTACGATTTTGAAGAGTTTGATACCAAAGAGTGTTACAGGGGTGAATGGACAACTGTAAAAGCAAGGTTCCGGAAGTATAAATCTTATGATGAAAGTATAGAAGATCATGCAGTTTTCTTAACAAAAACGAGGTACAAGCCAGTATTAATAGCAAAGGATTATAAGGAAGCAGCAATACAGGTGCAAAAATGTGGTTATGCTACAGACCCTAAATACTCTGACAAGCTAATAAGCTTAATCGAAAAATATAGCTTGAACCAGTATGATAAAGTAGGTCTTTCTCTTGAAGAAGCGATTGATATATGGTCTGGAAAAGAAATAGCTGCTGGAAGGAAGGTAATAGGAAATCCCGGTGATATGAAACATGAATTTGAGGTCAAGAAGCTTACTCCATCAAGGTTTGAGGCCTTACTTATGAAGTCGGCTACTTATGTCAAAGGCAATGTCACAGATTTGTCCAGTGCGGTTGATGCATGGAACACCTTGGGGGTCATAGGCAATCCTTCTGATATGAAGAAGGAATTTAGGGAAGGTGTATTATCAGTAAGCCGTATGAAGTCGTTTTTAGTAAAATCCGCAGCATATGTCAGTAAATGAGATGTATAAAGAGCGGGAGCAAATTCGGGAGTATAATGCGTAAGGCTTGTGGGTCTGGCGGTTTGTCATAACAATGGCAACCGCCATTTTTGCTTTACTAATATATTTTCTTGACACGAACGCGTGTTCGTAATATTATATTTGTATACCATAAATTGGAGTGATTTTATGATAAATCATATTCTGAAAGCTTCGCTGGATAGAAACCTTACAATATCCATCGTATATCAAAAAGGTAGTGAGCTTACACAAAGAGATATAAAAGTAATAGGGATAGATGAAAAGAGTATCAAAGCCTTTTGTTTCTTAAGAAACCAGCTAAGGGTATTTAGTAAGGAAAACATACTTTCAGCAAGTCTTAAAATCAGAAATATTGAGCGAGTAGCAAAATAGTAGCACATACTATTTTGTTCAGATCAAAATGGCTCCTGATAATAAGGCGGGGCAAAGACATTTTTGATTATTAATAAACTTTATAGTCTACCTTATTTGACCATATAGTGTTAGTAGAAATAACAATTTTTGAAATTGCAGTATATGTACCAGGCATGATTTGTTTGCTTAAAACAGCTTTCCCGGTACTGTCTACAGGTGCAGAACCGAGAAAAACTACTTGAGTAGGAGAAGTTGGGGTAGGACCTGGGACAATATTATAAAATTCAACCTTCAGAGCTGTACTCGGTGATGGTGGTATAAAGCTTAATTGAGCTGTATAAATCATTATAGGTGGATAGATATGAAGAAGTGATTGTTGTACTGAGAGTTTCAACGTCGGCAATTCAGTCTCTGAATCAGATGCAAAAGCGGCACTGTTCAAGCTCAGGATAAGTACTAATGAAAGAATAAAACATATTAACCTTTTCTTAGACATAAAAATACCTCCAACATTAAAAAATTTTGAAATATCTCACCCCGCCAAATATTAAAACTACTACATCTACCCAATTATAAGCATAAGTGTAAAATTAAGTAAATAGGCAAAGGAAATTTTCCATATTCCTATGAATACTTGTCACTGCAATCACGCTACTTACACATAATACATACCAGTATTTACTTGATGCTCCAAATTTTCATTGCGGACTTATTCCGGGAAATAAGTAATAACCTGACGGGTGCTAAATAACATAATATTAGTACAAGTCTTCCTGGGGGACAATATGCTTAAGAAAATACTTAAGATTGCTTATGGGGTCATAGTATTTGGATTATTGTTGATTACTTTTTCTGCATATATAGAACTGGAGTTTCCTAAAACTCAATATGACTTTGGGATTTTAGGAAATATCATAGTCCGGAGTATTTTGAAGGATTTTGGTATAGGCTTAGTTATGTCCGGGCTAGTAAATATAGTAATTGATAAAGGGGGGTTTTCTGAAGATTATGCAAAAAAAGTAGCAGAAGTAATGACCAAGGATGAGTTCATTAACCATTTAAGTCAGGACCGGATGGAAGAAATGCTTCATAAATTACAGACCAGAGTTATATTTAACGGTAAAATACAGGATAACAACAATTATTATTACCTGGTACAGAAAGAAATGATCAACCTTTTGAGAAGATACTATTATGATGAATGCTTTGTAAGGGTTGAGTGTTATATAGAAGGAAATACCATACGTAAAGTAATGAATAAAAGAATGGTAATAATGAACCCTCAGATAGGGGATAAAAATACAATGCACGTCAGTATCCCTTTTCATACAGATATGAGAGAAATAGAAGGTCGCAAAGACAAGGAGCTTTTTAAAATAAATTTTTTCAGAATAGATTCAGACGACTACACAAATGCTGCCAGGGCCAGGTTAAAACACAAAAGGATCAAGGAAAAAAATACAGAGGGTTATAATGTAAGGTTTTATGGAGTATATGACATAAACTGCGAAACAAGGCGCATAGTCGAAATGGAAACACAGACAATAGTACCATTGACTGATAATATTTTCAGCAATAGACTCTCTCAGCCATGCAGAAGCTATGATATAGCATTTCACCTTCATAGTGCCGAATACAAAATTGACGGAGTAAGCTTTTGCTTTATGGAAAGCCATAAAAATAAGGTTGTTGACTATCAATGTGAACAGTCAATAGAAATCCGGTTTACGGACTGGATGCTGCCGGGCAATGGAGTTGTATTTATAATTAATCCCAAAACAGATGATGATAATGGATTATTCAGGCAAGCATAGTATAGATGGAATACCAGAATTGGCACATATGTATAAAACATAGAAGACGAACAGAATTTTCAACTAATAAAAAGTAATTATTTGGTTATAATTTGTACGTAAGAAACATATGCAGCCAGGCACAGATGATGAATAAAAAATATATACTAAAGACAGGAGTTGATTTTTATGAGTAGCGAGAAAACTGTCTGCTGAAAACAATTATGTATTTGAAAGAGGGCTGACAAGCTCTCTTTCATGCTATTATGCAT
The DNA here is from genome assembly GCA_026414765.1 of Clostridia bacterium. Lineage (NCBI taxonomy): Bacteria > Bacillati > Bacillota > Clostridia > Clostridia bacterium. Next base: position 62,341 of record JAOAIJ010000016.1, read on the forward strand.
ATATCCTCAAATATTGGTATCTAAATATCAAAGTAAACATGAGAGTTTCAAAAACTATTGAACCGCACTTCAGGAACCAGGGCGGTTTTTTTATTGCCTGGGAAAGTTTTATGCCAAGCATATTATTATGACTAAAAAGATGTTGACTCTCCAGTTACTGGACGGTTTACTCTGATTACACAACATAATACAAGCTGTATAAACAAATACAAATACTATCCGAGGATCTGTAAATTATCCAGGAAAAGTGAATAAAAAGGAGAGATTTTATGAAGCTGCTTAAATTACCTCATGGAACTAGTGACTATCTATGCCCGATAAATGGCATATGTGATATGCTTGAGTGGAAAACTTCAAAAAGAATACCTGACTCACTTTTGTTCTATATCAGTGAAATAGGATTTTCCTATGTAAAGCAGAAAAATGCACCGGTACCTCGCATGACATTTTGGACTATGGGATTGGGAAAACGCCAGTATGGCTTCTTAGAAGATATTATGGGATTTAAAATGCATTATTCCGAGGGGATTGGGTTTAAAAATACTTTAAAAAAGGTAAAGAGCTTTATAGAAGCTGAAACGCCTGTTATTCTTTTCGGTCTTGATATGTTTCACCTGCCATACTTGGAGAAGTATTATCAAAAGATTCATATCCCCGGACATATCATACTTATGGTAGGATACAGTGATGAAGAACAGGTTGCTTTTGTCTATGACAATTCAAGGCCTGAATTACAGTCAGTACCTTACAGTGATTTATCTGCGGCATGGGAAGAGGATAGTCCTGGACAGTATAAATGCAATACATTTTTTGCAATACAGTTTGGTGAACAGGTGCCTGACATCCGGGATATAATCAATAAAGGATGGGAAAAAAGGGCGAGGGCAGTATTAGAGCCTCCGGTAAGTTTTCTTGGGATACCGGGAATCAGGAAATTGTCGAATGAGTTGCTAAGCTGGGAAGAAGAGCTGCCAGAAGACAGGTATAAACAAGCATTAACGCATTTTGTAACTTTTTCCGGGAGTGTCGTACCGTCTTTACCGCGAAAACTATCATCATATGATACAGGTATTGCCGACAGGCATCAGGGGGCAAGAGACCGCCTGGCTGAAGTGCTATGTGAGTTTTGTGATGAATACGGCAATGGATCTTGGAAAAAAGCTGCGGCGTATTTCGAAAAGAGCGGAAATCTGATTGGGAAGGTAAGTGAAATAATTACTGACTGCATTATAGATAATAATAACAGTTTGAAGGGAGTTCCAGAATTGCTTAAGCAGGTGGCAGATTATGAAGAGGAAGCGTATAATATCCTTACTAAATAATTAATTCAGTTAAGCCTTGGGTATTGAGGGAGTTTGTATGCTATAATTATCCCATAATGTAACACTGGGGTGAGCTAATGCAATATCAGATAGGTGATTTCTCAAAAATATCAAGACTAAGCATAAAGACTCTCAGATATTACCACGAAATAGGACTGCTAAGCCCGACTCATATTGATCAGCATTCAGGTTACAGATACTATGACGAGGGCTGCCTTGAAAAAGCAAGAGTTATCAATATGCTCAAAAACCTTGAATTTTCTTTGGAAAGTATAAAAGAAATCCTGTCTTGCTGCTCCGAGGATTCAAATATTTTGCCTTATATGGAACAAAAGCTTTGTGAGATAAAACAGAAAATCATTCATTATACCGAAATGGAAGAGAAGATAAATTCTTTCATCAAGCTTGAAAGTAAGGTTCATACCTATACAAGCAGTAATATTGTAATCAAGGAAGTACCGGAGATATGCTTTACTTCTGTTAGGTATAAAGGCAGATATAATGATATAAATCAATACATTAATTACTTATTTAAGACTTATGGAAATATTACCGCCGGGAGCCCGTTTTCTCTATATTACGATAATGATTCAGTAGACAACGAGGCAGATATTGAGGTGTGTATGCCTGTATCCGCCGGATTCCCTGACTCAGGTATAGTCAGGAAAATTTTGGAGGGCGGTAAAGTTATTTCCGTAATCCATAAGGGTAGTTATGAAAGTATTTATAAAACATATAAGGAGGTTGTGGACTATGTAAATACCAATAGGTATAGGATAATCTATCCTATCCGGGAAATTTATCTGAAAGGGTCCGGAATAATCCTGAAAAGTGATCCAAGTAAATTCATTACTGAAATACAGTGTCTTTTCACTGAAAAATAGATAGCAAAGGAAGAACCTCTTCAGGAAACGCTTTAAATCATGTGCCGGTAGCGTCCTTATTACTACCGCCCGGCTGACGGCTTAAAAAGGACTTTAGCTCTTCAAAAGACACGGGCTTGCATATATGAAACCCTTGAGCAAAACGGCACTGCTGCTTTTGCGCCAATTCATACTGTTCCGAAGTCTCTATGCCTTCAGCGCAGCTATCGAGTCTTAAATCTGTGATCAGTCCCAGTATAGTGCTAAAAATTGCTGTACTTATTTCACTTTGGGGGGTATCTTTTATAAACATCCGGTCAATTTTTATAATGTCCAGCGGCAAAGTTTTAACCAGTGAAAGAGACGAATTACCAACACCGAAATCATCCAAAGCTATGCGTACACCTAAATCCATCAATTCACTCAGGTGTTGGATAGTCAGCTTCACTTCCTCAATCGCCGCACGCTCCGTAATCTCTACGCACAATAAATGTGGGGGCAGGCCTGTTTCTAACAGTGTAGATTTTATGTTTTCAACAAAACTGTTTTCGGCAAGATGTGATGCTGATATGTTTACGGATATAACAAGGGGTGGAAAACCTTCGTCAAGAAGATGTTTAGTATCCATACAAGCCTGACGGCATACCCATTCACTAATCGGAATGATAAGTCCCATTTCTTCAGCCAGCGGGATAAAATCGTTTGGAGAGACTTTGCCAAAAACCGGAGAAAACCAGCGTATTAACGCCTCCATACCAACAATAGCTCCTGTAGACAGATCGATTTGCGGCTGATAGTGGAGCTCAAATTCATTAGCTTTCAATGCACCGCGCAGACAGCCTTCCATAGTTAACTTCTGCAGAGAGTTAAAGCTCATATCATGGCGGTATATGTGAAAACGGTTTTTTCCGTTCTCCTTTGCCTGATACAGAGCAATATCGGCATGCTTCATGAGAACCCCGCGGTCCCTGCCATGCTCCGGGTAATAGCTGATACCTATACTTGCCGTTACATGTATAGTATGACCCTCGATGTCCAGAGGGACGTTGAAGGCGTCCAATATTTGCCGTGCAACCTTTTGGGCATAGGGAAGGCCTTCCAGATCTGTACACACAATGATGAATTCGTCTCCACCCAAACGGGCTACGATATCTTTAGGTCCCACTGATGATTGCAGTAGAAAGGACAGCTTACACAGAAGCTGGTCACCTATAGCATGACCCAGACTGTCATTAATCGTTTTAAACCGGTCGACATCCAGCATGATGACTGCGAAAGGCCTGTCAGCCTGTGCCACTTCCTCGGTAATCCGGTCATAAATATAACGCCTGTTTGGCAATCCTGTCAATGCATCATGGAAGGCAATAAAATGAACTTTTTCCTCGGACCTCTTCCGTTCGGTAATATCTACAATAGAACCAATCATCCGTACCGGCTCACCCTCCTGGTTACGGACTGCTTCACCTGCAGCACTTATCCAGATGAATTCGCCTTCCTTTTTCTGCATACGAAATTCTATTTGGAAAGGTGAACAGTTCTGGTAATGCCCGGCAAGTGCGGCTTGAAAACCGGATAAATCATCTGGGTGTATACGGAGGATGAAATCATCGATATGCATCATTAATCCTTCATTATCGAGAATGTGATTTATTTTACGGTTCCATTCCATCATATCAGTGGAAAGATCCCAGTCAAAAATGCCATCATTGGTCGTAGAAGATACAATTTCAAGGCGGTTTTCCCTTTGGCGGACTTCTTCATATAAGGCTTCCCGTTCCAGTGCATATTCCAGCAAATTCAGACTGTGAGCAATTGAGTCTATTAGCGAGCATCTTTTCTGAAATTTGTCGAACATGTTGCTTAATAGAAGAATAAAGCCCAGCTCCCGCGCTTCTGTCCTGATCGTGTGAACAGTCAGCGTCTCATCATTATCTATGTTTGCATGGAGAGAGGAAGGTGGAAAGGCTTCTTCAGTAAATTGCTGACCTACCTGCAGCATCGGACCGGATTTGGTACTGTAGATACTTTCAATTCTGAGATGCCTATCTTTGGTCCATAGTGCTAAGCAGCCCCAGGTATAGGTAGTGTAGGAGAGCCAGGACAAATCCTTGATTTTTTCTACGTTTGACTTGATTAGTTGCCCTCCCAGATGATGATTTCTCTTGATAACATTGGATAAATAGCTGACCAGATCCAACTCATTATTATACAAAACTTCAATGCTTTCTTGTGTGGGGTTGGGTTCACACCCACAGGAATGCCTATATACCAGTCCCATCCGGTTTTGTATAACCTGACCTGGTTCATAGGGGCCTTCCATTTGCTTTATGAGCATTTCACACATCTCTTTTCCCCTAGTCACCAGGGGCTGTTCTACGGAAGACAGTGCCAGGCACTTTGCTTCATCGATATTATCAAAGCTGAATAAAGCGATATTCTCAGGAACATGTATGCCAAGAGATTTTAAGGATTCGATAATACCTGTCGCAATCAAATCGGCACTGATTACAATACTTGTAAATCCAAAGCCTCGTTGCTGCATAACCCGTACGACTTCGATACCATGGTTTTTATCCTCTAAATCGGGAACATTGAAAACCAGGTCGGGGTCATATGAAATCCCATGATTTTGGAGAGCTCTCAAGTATCCTTTGTACCGCAGCATACTCTCCTCGTTGTTGAGACAGTGAATAAAGGCAATCTTCATATGACCATGCTGGATCATATGGCTAGTCGCGTCATAACCACCCTGTTCGTTATCTACTATGAATGTTGTGCAATTTTTGAAGTTGCCGGTATAAGGTGTGCAAATTACCGGTTTTCCCATTGCTTCCATACGCTCAATATATTCCGGGTCTTTGACTGCATTCAGAAGGACAATCCATCCATCAACATATTCAATTCCCAAATGCCGGTGATAAATAACATTAGTTTGAGAAGTATCCTGAGTCTGGAAATAAATCGTATTGATATTATTCTCGCAAGCAGCCTGATGAATTCCTTGGAGGATGCCGTTGAAGTAAAAACCATCCATATGAGGGGTCAATATACCTATTATTTTTTTTGCCATAGTATATACTCCTCCTGATAAATGTACTATGGAGTATTCGACATTGTTTACCGTAAATCCTGCTAGAATACGCTATGTAAAAGTTTACAAGCTGTTTTTATCTTCCCATATGCAGAATCAGGACTATGGGTGTAAAGACGGAGAAAAGATAACATTTCGTTGCATAAAAAAGGAATATAGTATAAAATTGGATATTATGTGGTATATATGAATGCTTTTCTTATCAGTACCAGGATTAAAAATATTCTCAAAATAGTTTGTGAATGTTAATTTCTAAAGCCCTTAATTTCTGTAGTAATTATTTTGCATAACTGACAAGTTGATAAAAAGGCTTTTACTTGAGTGAGGCATGTATCAGTATTTCTTTGTGTTGCTTTCAGTACTGCTAATGTATAAAAAGTAATAGACCGGCAGCTGAGGATCATCATTTTTATTAACGAAACGAGGAGGCAAATATGAACAAAAGAGTAATAAAGATTCTTATGCCAGCACTGCTTATCATTTCAGTCCTTGTGTTTTTTAGCCCATTAAAAGCCCAAACAACCGGCACGGAATTAACCGAAGGGTTTGAAACCGGCAATCTTGACTCCTGGAACCGCTGCTTTTCCACAGCAACCGGTTATAGTGCGCAAATCGTAAACAATATAAGGAATTCCGGCAACAATTCTTTAAGAATGGAACTGAGAAGGGATGATCCCATTATTCAAGGTTCAAAACGTTCAGAAGTATCATTGCCGGAGGAAACGCCGCTGGAGGAAAACTGGTATGTAGTGCACATATATTTGCCTGATGGTGCCGAAGACTATGAAAATGACCCGGACTCACCCGAAATAATTCTACAGTGGCATAACTATCCGGATACAAACGAACAGTGGACATCACCGCCTTTGGCATTGCTGACGAGAAATAATCACTACTATATTGAAAGGCTCTGGGATGAGGGGGTCTATTCAACTACTTCACTAATGAAAAATAAGGGCAATTACGATTTGGTTGACCTGGGCAGTTATGCAAATGATAAGGGCAGATGGGTAGAATGGGCATTTCATGTGAAATGGGGATGGCTGGACAGCCAGAATCCGTTTATAAAAATATATAAAGACAAAAAGCAGGTATTTTCCCGGGTAGGGCCAAACACAACAAATGACTCCAAAGGCAACTATATGAAAATGGGTATTTATAAATGGGAATGGAATAATCCCGCAAACAGGTCTGTAGTACAAAAAAGGGTAGTATACTATGATGATATATATATAGGAGACAACTACAGCATCAATTCAGGGGGCGTCTATGATGCAAGACTTGAAGATGCTAAAGGTATGGTGAATAATGGCAAATGCATACTGAGAATTGAGGAAGCACCAGTCAATCATAGGTATAAATACTTCAAGAATGCAGATGGGGGCAGGGTAGCTCTTCTGCCTGTAGGAATGGATTTGTCCGGTTGGACAGACATTGCAGAAAATCAAATGATACAAATAAATTCTTACCAGCATTTGGGTCTGGCGGAAGTGGATGAGAATAATAGACTCGTTGAGTTTAATGATATTACCGCAGTAATGATAGAAGAACGCGTGCAGCCGGGTCTTGTTCCGGAACTGGTTAATGGACTTTCCTTCTTGCTGCCTGTGGATCTAAACAATAACTACGGAAATACACAGGTTGTATTGGGCAGCCCTTCAGTTGCAGGAAATACCTTCAGATACAAAATAACAGAAAACGGCAATGGGGTTCCTCCTCCAAGAATCGGGGAAGATTTATCCGGATGGACGGCTGTGCCTGACAGCAGACTCATAACAGTTCCCAATAATATGTTTATTGGTGTGGCTGAGGTTAACGCAAGCAGTCAGGCAGTACAATTCAGCACTTCAAAAGCTGTATCCTACGAGCCTGGTATTTATACTGAGGATGATAGCGGATTGATAGATATCACTGCCGTACAGTATCATTACAAGGTTGATAAAAACAACCACAGCTGGATATACGCAAGTGATACTGCTGCAACTCCAACTAAATACTATATGCAGGCCTTGCCGGATAATGGGCTTTTTTGTGATACAGGATATATAAACGGCAGTCCAAGCGTTAACTATAAGATCAACTTTACTACTGCCGGAACCTACTATGTATACATAAAACTTAAAGGGTCAGGGCTTTCAAGTGATTCGCTCCATATAGGCCTGGACGGGAATGAAGTATATGATGGCTATAAAATTCCAGCCCCTTCGCAGGACAGCTTTAAGTGGCAGCAGCAAAACGGGTATGCGCAGAGGATAAAAGTGGATGTGGGCAGCACGGGGCAGCATACACTTAATGTATACCTAAGAGAGGACGGTACAAAACTTGAGAGGATAGTGCTTACAAAAAACATAAGTTATGTGCCGGCTAACTGATGCGGTAGCAATTTTGGCATATAGCGAAATTTTGTATGGATTAAAGCGTAATAAAGGGGTAAGTAAGATACCTGTCCCTCCTAAATACAAAAAAACACTTGAAAAACAAGTGTTTAAGGTATATAATTATGTATTATTTTGGACGAATAGGCATAAATACCTATAATAATTATACCAACATAAGCGTTATTTTGTCAAGGCTTTTTAAAAATTTTGATAGGAGTGTGGAAATATGAACAACTACCGTCAAAACCTTCAGGAGGAAACTGAATATCTGGAAAAAACTATAAGCTTTATAAAAACTGAAATCAGCAGACAGTCAGAATTGCTTTCCGGCAGAAAAGAATATCTCAGGGAAGCGGGCAGGGATATGTGGGAAAACAGTGTTCATTTTACCAAAGACTTTGAAAAGCTTACGGAAGTTATCCAGCGCCTTAACGAGGTGAGCAATCAGACGGCAACTTTCAGAAATACGGTAAAGCAGCTGGATAGGTACGGAAAAATGTTGAAAGAGCCTTACTTCGGCAGGTTTGATTTTGTTGAGGAGGGTTCAGGCGATGCAGAGAAAATATATATAGGCCTGCATAGCGCTATAGACTCCAGAACTCACGAAATACTGATTTATGACTGGCGTGCCCCCGTCTCCGGAGTATTCTACAGACATGAGCTGGGGAAGGCTCAATACAACGCCCCTTTCGGGATTGTCTCCGGTGAGGTACTCCTAAAAAGGCAATTTAAAATACAAAATTCCGGGCTAAAATACTTTTTTGATTGCAGTATAAAAATAGATGATGAAGTATTGCAAAATGTTCTGTCCCAAAATTCATCAGCAAAAATGAGGAATATAGTTGAGACCATTCAGAGAGAGCAGGATGCCGTCATAAGGGATACAGACAATGAATTGCTTATCGTGCAGGGGGTAGCGGGAAGCGGCAAGACATCAGTGGCTTTACACAGAATAGCCTATTTGCTGTATCATGGTATGAACTCCAAAATAAGCAATCAAAACATTATTATCATTTCACCCAATGCGGTTTTCAGCAGGTATGTCTCTGATGTATTACCCGAGCTGGGTGAAGAAAATGTAAACCAGGTTACTTTTGACGAGCTTGTACATGACAGCTTGGGCTCTAAATACAAGATAGAGACCAGAGCCGGGCAGCTTGAAGAGCTGATCACCACTTCATGTATAAATGAGGTAAACATAAAACAAAGATGTATTGAGTTTAAGGGTTCAATGGTATTTTTAGAAATACTCGAGAGGGTTATAAGGTGTTATGAGCGGCGTATATTAACCTTTGACGATGTTTTTTATGCAGGAAGGATAATAGAAACCCGTCAAAGATTAAAGAACATTTTTCTGGATAATAAGATAAACATGCCTATGGCTAAAAGATTGAAGAGAATGGAATCCGTTATATTGGATAAGATACACCCGCTGCAAAGGGAAAGGATAAAAAAGATTGAAGCCTTGGTCCAGAAGTCAGATGGACACGATTTTGATATAAAGCCGTACAGCAGACTGGTTTCTATAAAAGAAACAAAAATGTTGCTGAACAGAATGAGGAGGTTTACTGAAATAGATTATTATCACACTTACAGTATGCTCTTCAGCGATATGGAACTTTTTATGAAGCTTTCAACGGGTTTGGAATTACCCCAGGGGATGGATGAGGTAATTGAATATACGAGAAAGGCCCTGGAAAATGGTTTTATTACTTTTGAAGATAGCGCAGCCATGTTTTTATTAAAGCTGAAACTGGAGGGATCCGAATCTTTCTCTGGTATAAGACATGCAGTCATTGATGAGGCACAGGATTATACTCCGGTTCAATACGCAGTTTTTAAGATGCTGTTTAAAGATGCCCGTTTTACTGTCCTGGGAGATGTAAACCAATCGATAGAGAAGAAAGGGAGCATATCCTTATATGACATTATATCCGGATTGTTCAGTAAAAAACGCTGGGTAAAAATTTTTCTAAACAAATGCTACAGGTCTTCCTTTGAGATAAGCAGTTTTTCGCAAAGGCTGTTATGTACCATGCAGGATATAGTTCCCTTCGAAAGGCATGAAAATGAACCGCTGGTGAGTTGCAAAGAAACTATTGAAGATATTTGCAGGAGCATTATTGATGACACAAATACCCTTATATATGAAGGCTATGAGTCCATAGCAGTTATATGCAAGACTTCAGGAGAAGCAGAAATAGTTTATAAAAGTTTGAAGGATATAGTTGGCCTGAAGCTTATTACATCAAGTGATGACGAGATATCAAAAGGGGTAGTCGTCATTCCTGCATATATGGCTAAAGGATTGGAGTTTGATACTGTTATTGTATTTAATGCATCTCACGGTAACTATAATACGGAGTTGGACAGAAGACTTTTGTACATTGCATGTACCAGGGCGCTGCACAGGCTGATACTGTATTATGCGGAAGAGAAAAGCAAGTTTATCGGCACGGCCTGCAAGTAGCTTTTTATTGTGATCGGAATTGTTTGATTTTCGCAGCTTTTCCATAACTTCAAAATGAGTATATTGCCCACATTTGAGTATAAAGAAAGGACTTCGCCGGACTTTGGACAATGAAGTCCTTTTTTGCTGACCTGGTATTTTGTTGTAATTAGCCGCTTTAGGAGGATAAAGAGGCGGAAGTAAAGAATATATTGAATGACAAGTCTGCTTATGTTTTTCCATAAAATATACGAACCCCTTCTTTTTACTGTATATAGAAATCACATAAACTCGACCCGATACCGGCTGCTGAGGATGGACCTAAACCAAGATAATTAGAATTGAGGCAGCTGTATGAGAAAAATAATACACCTAAATTACGACTGGAAGTATCTTGCTGATTTCCGTGAAGAGTTTATCGATACGGGTTTTGATGATTCCGGATTTGAAACGGTGATGCTTCCCCATGCCAATATTGAAACCCCGTACAATAATTTTAGTGACAAACTGTTACAGTTTAAAAGCTGCTATCGCAGAAGACTGAAAATTGGTGAAAAGGATCAGGGGAAAAGGGTCATACTCCACTTCGAGGGGGTAATGGCCTATGCCCTAGTGTACCTTAACGGCCAGATTATATGTGAACACAAAGGAGGGTATACCCCCTTCAAATGTGATATTACCGGACAAATAAATTATGGCGGAGACAACCTGCTCGTTGTCATGGTTGATTCTACAGAGCGCCCTGATATACCTCCTTTCGGGCATGTAGTAGATTACCTGACCTATGGAGGTATGTACCGTGAAGTGTGGATAGAGCTTGTAAGTGAAATATATATTGAAAACATGTTTGTGAAGACACGGGACGTGCTGGCTGAAAGCAAAAAGCTGGATATAGGCTTGTATATGAAAAACCATACCGGACAGAGCCATAAGCTGAATTTGCAATTCAGTTTGCTTAAGGATGACAGGGAAGTTCTGGCTTTTGGCTGTGAGAAACAGCTCACTGAAGGGAATGTCGCAGTACTGGATGTCATGCAGGCTGTCAGGGAAGTTTTATTATGGGATAATATCTGTCCCAACCTGTATGACCTTATAGCAGAAATCAAAATGAACAATAGAATTGTTGATCGGTTTACAGTTAGATTTGGATTCAGAGAAGCACGGTTCAGAAGTGACGGTTTTTATCTTAATGGAAGAAGAATGAAGCTGAGAGGGCTAAACCGCCATCAGGCTTTTCCATATGTAGGCTATGCCATGCCTAAGAGTGCACAGTATAAAGATGCTGAGATTTTGAAAAATGAATTGGGAGTAAATGTAGTAAGGTTGTCACACTATCCGCAGTCAAAACACTTTCTGGACAGGTGTGATGAGCTTGGGCTGCTTGTTTTTGAAGAGATTCCCGGCTGGCAGCATATCGGGGATGCAGAGTGGCAGGACGTGGCAGTAAAAAATGTTGAAGAGATGATAAAAAGGGATTGGAACAGGCCCAGCATAATACTTTGGGGTGTACGTATAAACGAATCACAGGACAACGATGAATTCTATAAGAAAACAAATAATATTGCCAAAGCCCTGGATGACACCCGTCAAACCGGCGGTGTCAGGAACTTTGCAGGAAGCCACCTGTTTGAGGATGTCTATACCTATAATGATTTTATTCATCGTGGCGGCGACAAAGCATTGTGTGTACCCAGGGCTGTAACCAAGAAAAAGGTACCTTATCTGGTAACTGAGCATAACGGGCATATGTTTCCTACAAAGAAGTTTGATAACGAGGCAGGAAGAGTAGAGCATTGCCTCAGACATTTAAAAGTATTGGAAAGCATGTACAGTGCTCCGGATATATCCGGAGCTATAGGCTGGTGCATGTTTGACTATAATACTCATAAAGACTTCGGAAGCGGTGACGGTATATGCTATCATGGTGTTACGGACATGTTCAGGATTCCGAAGGAGGCTGCAGCAGTCTATGCTTCACAGCAGGATGGCAGGCCTGTACTGGAAGTAGCTTCTTCCATGGATATAGGGGAAAGGGAAGCCGGTAAACTGGATACTGTATATGTATTTACAAACTGCGACTATCTGAAGCTATACAAAAACGGTGTATATATAGGCACGTATTATCCAGCAAGGGAGGTTTTCGCCCATGTACCTCATCCCCCTGTCATAATAACTGACTTTATCGGTGATTTGATTGAGAAAAATGAAGCTATGACGCCAAAGGATGCGGGGCATGCTAAAAAAATCCTCTATGCGATCATGAAGTATGGCGATAAAGAACTGCCGTTAAGATATAAGATACGTATGTTAAGGCTTATGTTGAAGTATAGGATGTCCCTCCAGAAAGCGGTTTCAACTTTCGCACCTTATGTCACCAACTGGGGATGTGAATCGCTGGAATATGAATTTGAAGGATATATAGACCATAAGGCTGTAATAAAAGTGAAGAAAGGACCGTTCAGCTCCGGTGACTTGCTCGTAGTTCCGGATAAAGACGGACTTTTTGAAGATGAGACTTATGATGTATGCCGTGTAGTTATAAAGCATACGGATGAATCCGGTAACACATTGACTTATTCGAATGAGGCAGTTTCTTTGGAAATAGAAGGAGAGGGAGAAATTATCGGGCCGAAAAACATAGCTCTCATCGGTGGATCCAGAGCTTTTTGGGTGAAATCCACAGGCAAGAAGGGAAATGTGAAAGTTACTATACGCTCTGATAGGTTTGAGCCTAAAATAGTGGAGTTTAAAGTAGAGAAAAAATAAAAGACCGGCCAAGATAGTTTATGATTTTACAATAAACTGATATAATCCAGGTAAGAAGCAATAAAAATGGGGGGAAGTATATGCAGTATTTGCGTAAACAGATTGCTAAAGCGGCAAACATAAATGTAGAGACCTTGAGGTATTACGAAAGAAATGGTCTGATAACTGTACCTGAAAGAAATGAAAAGGGCTACAGGCTTTATGATGACAACACTCTGAAAAAGCTTGCGTTCATAAAAACTGCAAAATCCTGCGGACTAACCCTGGGGGAGATAAAGGATGTTTTCTCATACCTTGAGGCAAAAAGTATGGATTACAGCTATATAAAAGGGTTTGTTACCAATAAACTGGAAGAGATAGAACGGAAGATGGAAGAACTGGACGGTATGAGAAAAATATTAACCAGAATAAGAATCAATATAGACAATCAGGATGAGTGTCCGGTAAAGAGTATGTTTAAGGATTGCTGAGCAGATTTGTTCTCAGGGCTGAATACCTGCGATATGTTTCGTCCGTAAAATTTGGGGTATGAGTAGTAATGGAACGGTTGCTGTTACTGCCCCACATGCTAGGCAATTATGTTGTTATATATAGTAAATGAAAATGGATACTACGACAAATGAGCACCAATGTAATTACATAAAAAATATTCTATGGGAGGTATGAGTGATGAAATAAAAATTCTTATTACAACGCTGATGTGCCTGGTTAAGTAAATATAATTATCCTCTTGACTTTGTATTATACTACAAGATTTATAATGTATATATTAATTTCTGTGTCTTTAGGGGGATAATTATGAAAAAACTTATTGATTTTATTAGTAAACCGGCTGCTTATGCTGTTCTGGCAGCTCTTGTAATCTTTCTGGTGATAATCCCTGATTTTACTCAGGCTCCAATTGGTCCAAATGCTTTTAAAGAACATGCCGGCGGAAATCCTCTGATAGACATGCAGCTAAACTATTCAACGGAAGAGGTATACAAGCTGATAGAGGCTTATGGAGAAGACGGACGGAATTATTACATTAAAATGATCTTTGCTCTGGATTTTATTATTCCTTTGGGCTTTATGATGTTCATACTGGCTACAATGAATCTTATCTTAAGGAAGGCCAAGCTTGAGAATTACATGAACAGGCTTGCTGTTATTCCTTTTGCCGGGTGTATATCCGATTATATGGAAAATATCTGTACTACTGCTATGGTTATGAAATATCCGTTAAGATTAAACGGCATAGCGGCCGTATCCAATATTTTCTCCCTATCCAAGATGCTGTTCTGTACAGCAGGTGTTTTGGCAGTTTTTGCTGCAATGGTTTATTTATTCTTCAATAAATATAGAAAGAAAATAGCATAAGTAAAGGGGAACCGCATGGGCTCCCTTTACAATCATGTTTATTTGACTTAAACCAGTTCCAGTGCAATTTCCATCATCTGTGTGAAGGAGTTTTGGCGCTCCTCTGCGGTAGTAGCATCATGCGTAACAAGTGAATCTGATACTGTTAATATACATAAAGCGTTGGCTCCTGCTCTGGCTGCATTCATATATAAAGCGGCAGCTTCCATCTCTACTGCCATTACGCCCATCTTAGCCCACTTTTTCCAGGATTCCGGATCATCATTGTAAAATATATCGGAGGATAGGATATTGCCCACTTTGACAGGTATACCTTTTATATCTGCGGCATTAACGGCTTTTTTTAGCAGTTCCCAGGACGCAGATGGAGCATATGTCCCCGGCAGATTATACTGCGAAGCAAAGTTTGAGTTTGTAGATGCAGCCATTCCTATTACTATATCCCGTACATTTATATCCTCCTGGAGGGATCCGCAGGAGCCTATACGTATAAGATTTTTTACACCATAGAAATGAATGAGCTCGTATGAATAAATTCCTATTGAAGGCATGCCCATGCCGGTACCCTTCACGGAAATCTTTTTTCCTTTATATAAACCGGTATAGCCGTACATGTTTCTTACCGTATTAAACTGAACCGGGTTTTCAAGATAGTTTTCTGCAATGAACTTAGCGCGCAAAGGGTCTCCCGGTAATAAAACTGTTTCTGCAATTACCCCTTTTTCACTCACATTAATATGTGGGGTTGGAATCATATTATCACTCTCCCTATATAATTGAATACTATTTTTATTATAGCAGAAAAAGTCTTTTACTATAATATCACGAATATGAACCAAAAGGTATTAATGTACTTTAAGGCTTTCGGATGTCTTACAGTACATGCCTGTGGGTAGGCATGCTTTATTTATAAATTTACACTAGGTAATTTAAGAAAGCTTTATATTATAGACTAAAATTCATAGCATAACGAAATAAATTCTGGAAAGAAAAAAACCCTATTTTAGGGTTTTTTTCTTTCCAGAATTAAGTTAAGGGGCTGGGTCCTATCTGTGTCGTAAACTCATATCTATGCTTATGGTTGTCATCTACTGTTGTATGGCCTTGCACGTAGTGTATATGCTTTTCCGGAGTTACATCAATGTCTGGGCACGTAGATCCCAGTACCTCATGGAAATGATCATCGTAAAAATCCGTTCTTGTACAGAATTTGTGTATATGATGCCCATTACCAATAGGTATGGCTTCTCCCGTAATGCCTGCGATGCGGTGGTTATGCCGTTCATGTCCTGTTTCAGCCAGTTTTGTACTTGCAACAAATTCATGTACATGAGACTGGATATTGCTGCAATTTCCACTGTAATTAAGAGGGTATCTTTTTATTGTATTCAATGCGTCCTTATATTTCATTTATGATCTCCCCTTTGTTATTACTGATTTATTATAAATGGAGTATTTACACTGTTTATACTATAGAGTATGATGGCTGATGGAAATTGTTGCATTTATGTAAACATTTGGGGATAAAGAATACAGCAGGTTTACACTTAGGTATAACACCTGCCGTATCCAGCCTGCTATAGCCATTTAAGCTGGCCTCTTGTATTAATCCCCCCTATGCCTTTACTACCTGAGATTGTAAGCCTTACAACCTCTCTGGGAGTTACAATGCTTCTTGAGTCGGTAAGAGCTATTTTCTCTGACACTATAGCAGGATCCAGAGCATTTATCAGTATTCTTCCGGGAGAGCTGGCAAAATTTGCACCGGCTTTCATTATACCTTCAAAGTATGATTGGCAGGCGCCTGCAAAAATACTTAGTTTGTCGAAGTCAGGCTGGTATTTTCTTGCTTCGGCTACCGACTGAACAAAGTATTTTGAATTTCTATACCTTTCTACCGAATCACGGCTTTCTCCGCTTTTCTTAAAACCATCATGTCCTGTCACTACGAGAATATCCGGATGGTGTTGTTCAAGCATTCTCCTTACAATACCCGGTTGCTGGCTTTCGCTTGCCAGTATGCCTACAGGCTCCAGTCTTACCTCTTTGTAATGCTTTATGCACATATCCAGGAATTCACTGCTTGAATCGATATGAAGTATCTTTCCGGGTCTGGATCTGAGCCGGTTCAGGGATATAGCACTTCTTAAAGTACTTCTTCCGTGTCCCTGCCTCTTAACAATGTGCATATAGCGGTTCATATGGGAAAGTGCACTTTTACTGTCAGACTTTATCAGATCATCACTATATGCATCAGCTTCTATTCTGTAGTATAGCCCCTTAAGAAGAAAAACGGCTTTGCTGCGGTTAAGCGCATCAATGTCTGTTATTGTGAAATGAATATCACCCCCGTAGGATTTTCTCGCGACTAAATCTCCGATTTGAAATTCATACATTTTTATCACCCCCGAAAAATGAGACAAATCAATTTGCCCAATAAGTTCTTAGCTTGGCTGAAAGTGAATTAGAGACAGTATTTTGGGAGATAATCATATAAGCACCGTTAAAATGCACAGCATATTTTTATAACAGATACGGGTTACCAACTTTTAAATTCTAAAGCAAGCAAAGCCGGGTTCGTTCTGATATTACATAATATGCATAGGGGTGTATTTGGGGAAGCAATTGCAGGGAATGTAAAAACTTTTTTTATTATGGAAACCGATTCCACTTATTAAAAAGTTTTTTTAGTACAGGCTAATTATTGAAAAGAGATACTAAAATGGGTGTGTATGCCTGTCTTTATCATATACATTTAAAACGGGAGATGATTGGTTTAATGCAGCTATACTACAATACAGTAATTGGAATAGGCATCATTATCATTTTCATAATTCTGTTATTTCTGTTGGTATATAGGAGTAGGGAAAAAAGAATAGTAAAAATTCATGATGCATCACTTACCTGTGAGGAACTGGAACAGCATGCAAAAGAGATTGCTTTTGAGCATATTGTATCCCCAAAAGCAGGTATTGCTAACTGGCCCCTTCCAAGAATGAATGAAAATTACAGTTTCATTATGGAAGTATACAAGGAATTAAACGAGGGTGTTCAGAAAAAGCGTACTATTCCACCTGCAGCAGAATGGCTGCTTGATAATTTTTATATTATAGAGGAGCAGGTAAAGGGTATCCGGAGGGATTTGACAAGAGAGGACTATGCGCGTCTCCCGGCTCTGAAATGCGGAGCTTTCAGAGGATATGCCAGGATATATGCCGTAGCAATGGAGCTGGTTGCGCATACCAATGGTCAGATTGATGAAAGAATCCTGCTGAACTATATAAAGGCTTACCAGTCCCATAGCATTCTCACCGACAGGGAAATATGGGCGCTGCCTGCCATGATAAGGATTGCTCTTATCGAAAACATACGCTATATTTGTGAAAAGCTCAGGGATACACAGGAGCAATGGCAAAAAGCGGATGAGTTAATGGATATTCTGCTGGATGAATCCTCCGTTAAGGAGGAAAACTCACAACCCAATGGAGAGGGATTAATCAAAACTATAGGAAACAGATTTGAGAGTCTCCGGGAGGTTAATCCGTCATTTATAGAGCACCTCACATACCGGCTGCGAAGAGCAGGCCGAAGCTATGCCAGGGCTTTGAGATATATTGATGAAAACCTTGAAAGGCATGGAACAGGTATTGATACACTGACACAAAAAGAGCATAACTCACAAGCGGTAAGCACTGTTTCGATTGGAAACTGCATAATAAGCCTGAAATTCATATCAAACCTGGACTGGGTTGAAATATTTGAATCTACAAGTTTTGTTGACCAAATACTGAACAGGGATCCAGATGGTACCTATCCTTTAATGGATTTGCCGTCACGTAATATCTACAGGAAAAAAGTAGAGGAACTTGCCTTGCTTTATAATGTTTCTGAAATGCATGTAGCAAAGGAGGCTGTGGAGCTGGCAGGAAATATTTGTACTGTCGCACGAGAGGGTGAGGAAGATACTTATGGAGATGCGCTGCCGAGTGTGCGTTCCTGCCATGTAGGCTATTATCTCATCGGCAGAGGAATAACGGAACTGGAAAAGCGTATGGGATATAAGCCTGCAGCATCAAAAAAAGCCATAGATATACTAAAAAGAAGACCAAAGGCTCTTTATATGGGGTCTATAGTTTGTATTACAATACTGATTACCTTGATTCTTGCTTTATACATATATAGAGCAGCCGAGCCGAACAGTCTGCTGTTGGCTGTAATTGCAGGCATAGCTGCACTTGTGCCTTCCTCGGAAATAGCAGTGACTATGGTAAACTGGCTGGTATGCAGTATTATTAAGCCTGTAGCTTTTCCAAGACTTGAGCTTAAAGACGGTATACCCGGAGAATATGCAACAGTAATAGTAATACCGGCGTTATTGCCGGATGAGAAAAGAGTTGCGGAGCTTTTGGAAAACCTCGAGACTCACTATCTTGCAAATAAAGAGAAAAATCTATACTTCGCTCTGGCAGGTGATTTTAAGGATTCTTCCGTAAAAGAGATGCCTGGTGACGAGCAGATTATTAAAGCAGGTGTGGAAGGAGTAAAAGAGCTAAACCGGAAATACAGCAATGGCAGGGAGAATGTATTTTTCTTCTTCCACAGAGAGCGCAAACTGAACAAGAAAGAGAATAAATGGATGGGGTGGGAGCGAAAAAGGGGAGCATTGGTAGAACTCAACTCATTGCTGCTTGGTTCTGAAAAAACAAGTTATAGTTATGTCTCAAGTGCAGACCTTACGGGTAAACCCATAAAGTATATCATTACTCTGGATGCAGATACTATACTACCTATTGATGGAGCTAAAAAAATGATAGGTACTATGGCTCATCCCTTGAACAGGCCGGTCATACACAGGCAAAAAAACATTGTAGTAGACGGATATGGACTTATTCAACCGCGCATTGGTTTTGAGGTTGAAAGTGCTAACAAGTCCCTGTTTTCACGCATATATACGGGACAGGAAGGGATAGATCCTTATGCCTGTGCTATTTCTGACATATATCAGGATTTGTTTGGGGAAGGCATATTTACGGGTAAAGGGATATATGACTTGCGAGTTTTCCATAGGGTATTGGAAAATGCACTGCCTGACAATTCTGTATTAAGCCATGATCTCCTGGAAGGTTCCTATGTCAGGACAGGACTGGTGACAGATATAGAACTTATTGATTCTTATCCTTCGAGATACAATTCATATGCTGCAAGAATGCACAGGTGGGTGAGAGGAGACTGGCAGTTGATACCCTGGATTGGGAGCAGGATTATTGACAGGAATGGTAACAGGATTGCCAACCCGCTTTCTGCAGTTTCCCGGTGGAAAATTGCAGATAATCTCAGAAGGAGTCTTGTTGCACCGTCCATGATACTGGCTACTGTATTGGGATTCAGCATTATGCCGGGAACAGGGCTTTTTTGGCTGTTTTTTCTGGTGCTTACACTTATATTTCCTCTTGTAACATCAGTTATAGATACATTATTGTCTAAACCCTTCGGCACTTATAGGGTGAAAAGGCATGTACCGGTCATCTCAGGCTTAAAAGCCACGATTTTGCAAATAGCACTTGTGTTTGTTTTTCTGCCTTATCAGGCTTATCTTATGGTGAATGCCATATTCATTACTTTGGTAAGAGTTATATTTACAAGGAAAAATATGCTTGAGTGGGTAACTGCGGCTGATGTGGAAAGAGGACAGAAAAATTCGCTGTACAGCTACATTTATAAAATGCGCAGTGTATTGGTGATTGCATTGGCAACAGGGATTCTGAGCTTTTCGTTTAAGCCTGTTTCGCTTGTATTCAGCCTGCCTCTTGTTTTGATATGGATTGCTTCGCCTTATGTTGCGTATCTGGTAAGTAAGAATGAAGCAAAGAAGGCAGTAAATCTTTCCCAAGAGGATGTGCTTGAGCTGAGGAGGATAGCCAGAAAAACCTGGAGGTATTTTGAGGAGTTTATGAATTCAAGAAACCACTACCTTCCGCCTGACAACTATCAGGAGGATCCACCAAACGGAGTGGCGTATAGGACATCTCCTACAAATATAGGACTGGGCCTTCTGGCAGCACTTATAGCAAGGGATATGGGATATATAGGGACATATGAGATGACGGGGATAATTTCTAACACGGTAACTACCATGGAGAAGATGGAAAAGTGGAACGGGCATTTGTATAACTGGTATGACACCAGAACTCTGCATCCTTTAAGACCCAGATATATTTCTACCGTAGACAGCGGAAATATGGTATGCTACCTTATTACACTCGTGCAGGGGCTGGAAGGGTACCTTAAGACTCCCCTTATAGATCCCAGGTTTATTGACGGTATCAAAGATACTGTAAGCTTGTATAATTCTGAAAGCAGTAAGAATAAAATTGACGTTTCGTTTCTGGATAACCTGAAAAGTGGGGGAGGAATAGATTCCTCCATGTGGGGAGAAACACTTGAACAGCTATCGAAAGCGCTTGAACAGCCTGAGAGTAATGTAATACATATGCATGAAAGAGGACTCAGACGCTCAAAGTGGAAAACAAAAACCGACCACATGATAAATGCATTCAAGAGAGAATTATCTGAACTGATGCCTTGGTATGAGTTTTTAATTAATATGCCCCAGGATGAAAGATTATTGGAAGGTATTGTTAACCGGCTGCTATCGGATATTCCCCTGGGTGAACTTCCGGATGCATATGCGAATGTGGTTGAAAATGTTGAAAATGCTATAGTTGATATGAGGTCAGGAGGGGCAGGAAGCAGCGATAAAAGCATAGTCTGGCTTTATGGATTAAAAGATGCTGTGGTAAAAGCAAAAGTGAATACAGAAAAGTTCATACAAAGATACAGGGAACTAATAGGAAGAA
This sequence comes from Clostridia bacterium, assembly GCA_026414765.1. Classification (NCBI taxonomy): domain Bacteria; kingdom Bacillati; phylum Bacillota; class Clostridia; species Clostridia bacterium. The sequence continues at coordinate 83,426 of JAOAIJ010000016.1, forward strand.
TAAAAGCGTTATCTGACGGAACAGAATTCTTGCCTCTATATGTAGAGAAGAAGCAGTTGTTTTCTATCGGATATAATATTGAAGAAAACAGGCTTACCAATTCCTTTTATGACTTACTGGCTTCAGAGGCAAGACAGACCAGCTATATAGCTATTGCAAGAGGGGAAGTATCCCCTAAACATTGGTTTAAGATGGGCAGGGCTCTGACTGTGGTAGATCATTATAAAGGTCTTGTGTCATGGACAGGGACAATGTTTGAATACCTTATGCCTCCACAGATAATGAAAACTTTTAAGAACACTCTTTTAGATGAGACATACTCATTTGTTATCAGAAGCCAGAAAAAATACGGTAAGCAGAAGAAAGTTCCGTGGGGAGTATCGGAGTCTGGCTTTTACTCACTGGATATAAATCTGGACTATCAGTATAAAGCTATAGGAGTGCCCTGGCTTGGTCTTAAAAGAGGACTTATAGAGGATACGGTTGTAGCCCCTTATGCTACATTTCTTGCGCTGCCTCTGGACCCTGCGGGCGCGATGGAAAATATAAAGAGGCTCAAAGCGGAGGGGTTGGATGGGCCATACGGATATTATGAAGCTGTAGATTATACGCCTGAGAGGCTTCCTTTTGGCGAAAAGCGTGCTATTGTAAAGAGCTTTATGGTACACCATGAAGGTATGAGCCTGCTTGGACTAAATAATTTCTTGAACGACGGCATCATGCAGAAGCGTTTTCATTCTGACCCTTTGATAAAAGCTGCACAACTGCTTTTACAGGAAAAAGTACCGACAAATATTGTCTTTACAAAGGAAAATAAGGAGAAGGTAATACTATATAAAGATGTGGTGTTCAAGGAAAAAGGTGCAGTCAGAAAATTCAATGCACCTGATAATGTGCTGCCGAGAGTGCATATCCTGTCCAACGGAAATTACTCTGTTGCAATCACGGACAAGGGTACGGGCTACAGCAGAAGTAAAACTGCATCTGTCACCAGATGGAGGGAAGACAGTACTCTCGATAACTATGGAACTTTCTTCTATATCCGTAACCTTGACACCGGCAGAGAATGGACAGCTGCTTACAGTCCCTATAATATACAGCCCGATAGCTACGAGGTAGTATTTACATCGGATAAGGTAAAATTCAAGAGAAAAGACGGGGATATCGAGACTCACACCGAGATAGTCGTTACCTCCGGAGACAATGCCGAAATAAGGAGAGTCTCACTGAAAAACTCAGGAGAAACTCCATGTATACTGGAGGTGACAAGTTATCTTGAATTAGTAATCGCTCCTCATAGTGCAGATGTAGCTCATCCTGCATTCAGCAACCTTTTTGTACGTACAGAGTTCCTGCATGACAGCAAAAGTATATTGGCTAACAGAAGACCAAGATCTGAAGCTGATAAAAGCTTATGGGCCTTGCATACTGCTGTTGTGGAGGGAGATACCGTAGGCGACGTCGAGTTTGAAACAGACAGGATGCAGTTTATTGGGAGAGGACATACCGTGGCAAATCCTGTATCCATGGAAAGAAACAGGCCTGTATCAAATAGCACAGGTCCTGTCCTCGACCCTGTTATGAGCTTAAGGTACAGGGTAAAGGTTGAGCCGGGGCAGGTGGCAAGGATATCCTATATCACAGCAATCAGTGAAAACCGTGATATCATTTTGGAATTGATAGAAAAGTATTCTATTCCCGAAGCTGTAGATGAAGCATTCCGCCTGGCGATGACCAGGAGTCAGGTAGAAACCAGATATCTCAATATAAAGGCTTCGGAAATCGAATTATACCAGGATATGATATCCCATATATTGTTTATCAGTCCTCAGAAAAGAAATATAGAGGAATACCTGATGCAAAGCATAAGGGGGCAATCTGCTCTTTGGCCTTATGGGATATCGGGCGATATACCAATAATGCTTGTTGTGCTGAAAGAAACAGATGAAATAGATATTATTTATGAAGCATTAAAAGCACATGAGTATTGGCGTTTGAAGGATTTAAGGGTAGATATGGTAATTCTGAATGAGGAGGAGAACAGCTATACGCACCCTCTGCACTCACTGCTTGCTGATGTCATATCTTCGAGCCATGCCCGGGATATAGTGAATAAACCCGGGGGTGTATTCATGTTGAATATCAATAATGTTCCGCAGGAAGACATTACCCTGCTTCATGCAGTTGCCAGAATTATTTTAAGAGGCAACTATGGCTCTCTTGCACAGCAGGTAAAAGTGAATACAGACAATCGGCTGCCTGAACTTAAAAACTTTTGCAAAATAGCGGCAAAGTATCCTGAACCGGTTCAGGAAGACTTTCATCTGCAATTCTTTAATGGCATCGGAGGCTTTAAGGAAGATGGGAAAGAGTATGTCATAAGGTTGGAAAAAGGGCAGAACACACCGCTTCCATGGATTAATGTAATTGCTAATCCACACTTCGGATTCATTGTATCTGAAGCAGGTTCCAGCTATACATGGAGCGAAAACAGCCGTGAAAACAAGCTTACTCCGTGGTCTAACGATCCTGTAAGCGATATACCAGGAGAAGTACTGTATATAGGAGACAGTGAAACAGGCGAGGTGTGGAATATTACTCCGCTGCCGGTAAGAGAGGCCGAACCTTATACAATAACTCATGGCTTTGGTTACTCTGTTTTCGAGCATACAAGCCATGGGATAGAACAAAAAATGACCCAATTTTTGCCGATAGATGGAATGACCAAAATAAACATGATAAATCTAAAAAATATTTCTGATGATCCGAGGGAGCTTACACTGACATATTACATCAGGCCTGTACTGGGTGTAAGCGATCAGGCAACAGCAATGCACATAAAAACAAGCTTAAGTGAGTCAGGGACACTATTGGTTGAAAATCCATATAATGAAGAATTTGCAGGGAGAGTTATTTTTATAGATACATCCGAAAAGGAGAGGTCGGTAACAGGAGACAGAAAGGAATTCTTTGGACTGGGCAAGCTGACTTATCCTGAAGCACTAAAGAGGCAGAAGCTTTCCGGCAGAGTGGGAAAAGGGTATGATCCTTGTGCTGCTATGCAAATCAGCATAACTTTGAGCAGGAGTGAAGAAAAAAAGATAATATTTTTACTGGGGGCAGCAAAAGACAAGCGGGAAATCGATATGACAGTCAATAAATACAAAGATATAAAGGAAGCCGGAAAGGCACTGGATGAGGCGAGAAAGTTCTGGCAGCATAAGCTGGAGGCGGTAAGCGTAAATACTCCTGACCAATCTATGAACTTTATGCTCAACGGATGGCTGATGTACCAGACAGTATGCTGCAGAATGTGGGCCAGATCCGCATTTTACCAGTCTGGTGGTGCATATGGATTCAGAGATCAGCTTCAGGATTCCTTGTCTGTTGCACACATATGGCCTGAATTGACACAGAACCAAATACTTCTGCATTCAAAACACCAGTTCATTGAAGGGGACGTCCAGCATTGGTGGCATGAGCCTGAGGGGAAAGGGACACGTACAAGGTTTTCCGATGACCTTTTATGGCTTCCGTATGTCACTGCTGAGTATGTAAGAATCAGTGAGGACTGGGATATACTTGATAAACGCGCCTCCTTTTTAGAGGATGAACAGCTAAAGGAGTTTGAAGATGAAAGGTATACTAAACCCCGCATATCCTCCGAAGAAGGCAACATATACGAGCATTGCATACGCTCCATAGAGAGATCTTTGAGGTTTGGCGGGCATGGCCTTCCACTGATGGGTTCAGGAGACTGGAACGACGGAATGAGTACTGTAGGCAACAAGGGGAAAGGGGAGAGTGTATGGCTGGGATGGTTCCTATACAGTACACTTGTCAAATTTGAGCCGATTTGCAGAAAGATGGGAGATGAGAAGAGAGCAGAGAGATATTCTGAAATATCTAAAACAATAATTGAGGCGATTGAGCGGAATGCATGGGATGGAAGCTGGTATAGAAGAGCTTATTTTGACAGCGGTATTCCCTTGGGATCAGTTCAGAACAGTGAGTGCAAAATTGATTCTATCTCCCAGTCCTGGGCGGTAATTTCCGGGGGAGCAAACAGCAGCAGGATGAAAGAGGCCATGGATTCTTTGGATAAATACCTCGTACAAAGGGATGACGGGCTGATAAAGCTTCTGACTCCACCTTTTGATGAAGGTGATCTTGAGCCGGGGTATATTAAAAGTTATGTCCCGGGTGTCAGGGAAAACGGAGGACAGTATACACATGCAGCTGCATGGGTTATCATTGCTCTCGCAAAGCTGGGGAACGGTGATAAGGCATGGGAGCTTTTCGACCTGATAAACCCTATCAACCATACACGTACTCATATGGAATACACGACATACAAGGTTGAGCCCTATGTAATGGCAGCCGATGTTTATGCAGTTCCGCCTCATGTAGGCAGAGGAGGCTGGACTTGGTATACCGGTTCTTCAGGATGGATGTACAGAGCCGGAATGGAATATATTCTCGGGTTCCATAAAAACGGAGACAAGCTCGTGATAGATCCGTGCATCCCTAAGAGATGGAGTGAATATTCCATCAAATTCAGATATATGGACACATTTTATGATATCAGTATACATAACCCTAATGGAGTAAACAGCGGTGTTGCAAATATCAGTCTGGACGGAACAGTGTCAGGGGATAAAGCAATCAGACTTGTTAATGACGGTAAAAATCATCAGGTGGAGGTAGTCTTGGGGTAGCAGCTGGCTGAATGCACGGAGATAAAAGTTTCCATAGAGCAAAATCACTGCAGGGATAAAATTCTATAAATAACCAGATTAACGGAATTATGAAAAATTAAGGAATTTCATAAGCGGGAAACACCCTGCAGATGAAATTGTCTCCCTTAAGATTTAGCTATGTGAGTATTTTTTGTTTTTTTATATAGATTAATGGTTATGGGGATATGTCCTGCTGCCAGAACGAGTGCAGCAATAAACAGCGGAAGAGAATCCAGCACTTTTGATGCAAAAACAAATGCTAATATCGGACTAATAGCAAGTGGGTCCGGTATTCCCCACAAAGGAGCAAACAAAACCGAAAATTCCCTTTTCACTATAAAGAAGCGGGCCCATCCTGTGTAATACACAAATAAGCATAATACCATCAAAACAAAGAAAATGGTATTTATTTTGCTGCTCAGATCAAACTTGTAGAATAAAGGAGTTAAGAACACTCCTATCTGGCCGAGCCTTTCCAAAATGACAAAAGGTTTACTTTCTTTTGGCAGATTTTTTGGAATGTTTACGGGAGGCAATACAAGCGATAGAAGATTAGGTATCGCAATAGCTATAGGCACCAGTATTCCCAGGTGTATCGGCATTACTCTGTCACCTCCCCTGTAAAACCTGTGCAGATTGCCTTTCTGGCCTTGAGGTTTTTGACTCTTTTAGCTGAAATCGCTTGTTTAGGACAGTTGGATATACATCTCATGCAGAATTCGCAATGTCTGAGATAAACGGGATTCTTTTCCTCTTTTATGTTATTAACCGGACAATGCTTGATACAAGTACCACAGTTAGTACATTTTTGGATATCTGCCCCAAAAGAATATGGAATCCGCATAAAGATCCACGGAATTGAGAAATTTCTAGTCAGCAGCGAGACAAATCCTGAGCCTGTATTGATTGGCAGCCATTTTGAGGTGCCGTTAACTATTGACTCGGCATAGTCTCTTATTTTTTTTCTTGCAGAGGATAAACGCTTATTGTCTTCAGTTCTATTAAAATCAGTTACAGTTGTATTGTTTGGCATACTGATTTCACAACAGCCTACCGGAATATAGCCTTTTCTTTTCAGTGTATAGTACAGGGGTTTTGCCATACCGGAAGAGTTATTAAAGGTGCCTAGCATGAAAGCTTGTGTTTTACTGGTTTTAGGCAGTGATTTTATGAACTTCCATATAAAAGGCAGTGTGGATTGGGAATTAATCGGAAATGCCAGTCCGAGCATACTGTCATTATCAAAAACAGGTATGGTAGAGCATGTCAAAGGTATCAACTTTACATCGAAGGAATGCTGTTCAAATACTTTTCGCATTTCATCAACAAGTAAGAGTGTATTGCCTGTACCCGAGAAATAATATATGACTATGGAATTACTCATGAAATCACGACCTTTCTTTATGATTATTCAGAAGTTTTACTGCTTCATCAGCCCAGCTTACATATGCCTTATATACATGCTTTCCGAACAATACGGTAAGAAGATAATAGAAATGATCTTCCTCTTGGGAAGGAGCATTGATTAAAGATGCTTCAAAATTATCCATATGTGCAAGATTCTTTTCATATTTTTTTCGGAATTCGTCTATTTTTCTTATACTTTCGTCTATTGGAAGAAGCTTTCCGAAAAAAAGCTTCAGTAGTATTTCATATTTGACATATTCCTTTTCAGCAGGTGCAGTCAGCCACTTTACAAGCTTATTTCTTCCATCCTGGGTTATTGAATAGATAATTCGCTCGTTTCCATGTATACCTGCTTCACTCTTTTTAGAAACAAAGCCTTCATTCACTAAAACCTTAAGGGTGGGATAAATTTGCCCGAAGCCCGCACTCCAGAAATACGATATGTTAGAGTCAATTCTCTTTTTGATATCATATCCGGTCATATCCTCATGCATTAAAAGTCCAAGAATTATGTAAGATATGGTATTATCCTTAGCCATTTCCATGTCCGCCTTTTGTTATTTTTCAATATAGTAATTTTTTAACATATATCAAGTTGATACATGTTATTATATCAACTTGATATAGCAATGTCAATATTTAAGTACCAGTATTTACATATGGAAATATAACGTTAGGTCTGGTAAGATGGTTGACATAAAATAGCCGAATCTAATAGACAAACTATTACTACCATATAAGGACTCTCTGGTACCAGGCAGCTAAGGGGTAATGCATCAGTGGTTCTTCCGGAGCGGGTATGGTATAGGTAAGGTTTGGTCTTAAGTACGGGGGATGCAGTAATTGGGGTGAATCGTAATAACGTAGGGTTCCTCGACCCGAATCCGTCAACTAACCTCGGAGGCACAAAGGAGGAAATAATATGTTAAATTTTAAAAGGGCAAGGACCTTTTCTAAGGGAAAGGTGGGAGCTTTTCTGGCTGCTGTGGTTATATCGCTGATGGTGCCTGCTTTTGTACATGCTGCCGATTATAGGGTAGCAAGTGGAGATTCACTTTACACCATAGGTAATCTCTTTAAAACAACTTCATCAAACATAATGCAGAGGAGCGGACTTTCAAGTGACAGGATATATCCCGGGCAGGTACTGAATGTACCTGCAGCCGAGTATACTGTTAAGACCGGAGACACCCTTTATCTTATAGCTCAGAAGTATGGCATCTCGCTATACTCATTGAAAAAGGCGAATAACGAGTGGGATGACTATATTTATCCGGGGCAAAAGCTTATCCTGCCGGGTATAGCTCCAAGTCAGAGTATTACAACAGTACCTCAGACAACTGCTAAAGCTGTTATACCATATACAGCAAGTGATCTGGATCTTTTGGCAAGGCTTGTAACGGCAGAAGCTGAAAGTGAGCCATACATTGCAAAAGTCGGAGTTGCTGCAGTAGTTATTAACAGGGTTGTGGGTGATGGGTTTGCCGATACTATCAGAGATGTAATTTACGAGAAAAGTGCAGGGTATTATCAGTTTACACCTGTTGTGAATGGATGGATAAACAAACCCGCATCGGAAAGTGCAAAAAAAGCGGCATATGAGGCATTGCACGGCAGTGATCCTACAAACGGAGCGATGTTTTATTTTGATGACAGCACCACAAACAGATGGCTGTGGTCAAAAACCATAGCTCTGAGGTCAGGAAAGATGGTTTTTGTATATTAATAATTTTATATATTAATAAATAATGTAAAAGAGGCTTCACGTTTTCGTGAAGCCTCTTTTACATTATTTGGCCTTATACTGCTGCAGGAAGCTCTATTATAAACCTGGTTCCGACACCTTCCTGGCTTTCTGCTTTTATTACACCATTATGCTTTTGAATTATGTTGTAAGATATTGAAAGGCCGAGTCCTGTACCTACGCCAACACCCTTGGTTGTAAAGCCTGGATCAAATATTTTTTTCAAATTCTTCTCAGATATCCCTATACCATTGTCTTCAAAGGTGATATAAGCCATGTTGTTCTTATGTTCGGTCTTTATCGTAATACGGCCGGGACGTCCTGCATCCTCAATAGCGTGGATAGCATTAACCAACAAATTAAGGAATACCTGGTTTAGCTGCCTTGGAAAGCATTTAAGCAGCGGTAGTGAACCATATTCCTTTACTAAATCTACCTTGTTCAGAAGTTGGTTGCGTACAAGTGCAAGGGTGCTTTCGATACCCTCATGGACATTGGCCTCCTTAAATTCCGCTTCATCAAGACGGGCGAAGTTTCTGAGGTTTTTTACAATATCAATGATTCTTTCAAGAGCATCATTGTTTATGGAACTCATAGGTGCAACACTTTCTTTAAAAACAACTATACTCTCCTTATCATCAGGGTTTATGGTTCCTAGAAGCATATTTTCCAGCTGAATGTTTGACTTTATAGTTGCCAGTGGAGTATTTATTTCATGAGCGACTCCTGCAACAAGGTTGCCCAATGAAGCCATTTTTTCCGACTGTATAAGCTGGAGCTGCGCCCTTTTTAATGCATTCATGGTCTCCGTGAGCTCCTCGTTCATGGCTGTAAGTTCTTCATTGGCATTTTCCAGCTGCTCTGTTCGGTCAAGTACTTTTCTTTCCAGTGTTACAGTCCAATCAGCGATTATATCCCTGGATTCTTTTATTTCTTCCCATGCAATCTGTAATTCCTTGTTTTTTGCTTCGATTTGATTATTGTATTGTCTGATCTGGGAGTTGAAGTTTTCTATACGCCTGTAAAGGATTACTATGAGCAGGAGTATGAAAATAAACATCGCCCATGGAGTAACGTGGATACTTGATGGAAACGGCAAGTCAACATAGTACATATTGGCCACATCAATAATTCCGCATAAGGAAAGTACGGAGAAAGCAATAAGGTAGATTTTTGCTTCAGTAGCACACCGGGAAGCTGCCTTGGTAACGGTAACAATTATGTAGATTATCGCCATTACAAGTAAAGCATGAAATATTCTGATTGTTATATAGGATGAAATGATATCTGTAATATCCAGCACAAAGGATAGAAAGGTGAGTATAGCCATAGATCTTCTTATTAATGCGTTAACCAATGATTTCTTTTCTGCAAATACTGCCTCGACAAAACCTAAAAAGCCTATAGGCATTAACTGTATTGTGACAGTTCCGGCAAGAAAAGTAAAATACTTGCTTTCAATAAAAACTGTAACAATGTTGTTTTCAAAAAATACCCAGGTACCTATCATAATGGATGAAAGACCCAGATAAATAAATGCTGATTCTCTCTCATTCTTTGTTATGAAAAATAATACGAGTATAAGGCCCATAAATACAAAGAGGCTTGCAAGAACTATATAGTGAGTTTCATTGTGTGTAACATTAATGATTTCATTTGCTATATAAGAGCTGATATCATTTCCTCTACCTACCCTCAAATCTGATATTAACTTACCATTGTGCATAAACACTGATTTGAAGTGAATACTAACTGTCCTGATCTGAGGGTTTTCCGGGACATTAATAACGTGGTATGCAAAGCCTGAGGGCTTTCCTGATCCGGCGCCGGTTCCGTCATAGCTATATAGCTTTATTGAACCCGAATAGACCTCAAAGGCGGAGGAAAAGGTTCTTAGAGCAATAGAGCGGTTAACTGCAGTGCTGTCCGGTAGTTTAGCAAAAGCGGCTATTTCCTTGTAAGTTGATCTGGCAGGAAAGGAGCTGCTTATGTTATATTCCTCAGGGAAATGTTTCTCATCACCGGAATTCAGATTGATAATAAGCTTATGTATTTCATCCGGGGTCTGTAATTGAAAATATCGGATATCGCCGGTTAGGTCTGTAGTTTCAGTTCCCCTTTGGGCGGAATATACAACCTGAGGGGAGAGAACTGCAATAGCAAGTATTAAAAGTATTGCTGAGAGAAATGCTTTGACTGCTTTCCTTTTTCTGATACAAACAAGCTGTACTAGCTTCATATATTCACCTGCCCGGTAATTATTGTTCTTATATGATTTATGGAACTTTAGCAATGTGTTGGAAAGCTCATATCACATGAAAAAGTTACCATAATATATGAATAATATTATACAACCTTTTTCGACATAATTCCACATTAATAATATCATTAGTTTTTATGGCACAGAAAAGGAGGGGCTGGTATAATTTTCTTAGGGATAAATTAACTGACTAAATATCCGTAGTATATTTTTCGAAAGTGAGGCAGGATAAAATGAATCCGGGAGATGTAGGACTGACCGTACTGTAAGAGAAAAAGCTTAACTATATACTATACTTTAATATCAAAATCAAAAGGGATGGCTTCTCCTATAAGTTCATTAAAGGTTCTGCAGACTTGTTTATCTGCTGAAAGTATTATTTGACTGGGAGTTATGCTAAATACGGTGGCATAGCCGATAAACCTGTCGTTCTTTGTTAATGCTATTAAATCGCTTTCCTTCAGACCGGTATAACCGGGATTGTTTGGGACGCTTATAAGCATAAGTATCTCCCCTTATATGCCTTATAATATATTTTATGTTATTATTTGATATTATGTTCAGAAATTCGAAAATTATACAGTTAAGTTTATTTTAAGAAAAAGACGGATTATTTTCTCTGGACAATTAACGCTTAATCCGGCATCAAAAAAGGCAAACATAAAGAAGAGCATCAGCACCAACACAACCGCTAAATAGCAGAATGAGGTGTTTAAAGCTTGATCTTGACTATTTAGTAATACCAATGGATTCTTCGAAAGACTCTCTTAATATAGAGCATTTATTTGACGAAGGGATGCTTCCCTGTGCGTTAAGATTACAGGTTTCAAATTCAGGTAATAATATTGAAGAGCTAAATAAAGTGCACTCCCAAATTTGAATACACCCGATATTTGGAAATGCACTTTTGTATTCTATAGTATATATCTGTTTCAAAACTCGGTTATGTCTGCTACTCCGCCCTGCTTGAAGTCTTTGCCGGATACAAGTCTGATTACCTTATCTGCTACGTAATCAGGAGACAGGAGTTTCCCTTCCTTTTTAAAATTGATAAATCTCTCCAGTTGTATAAAATCCTCTTCTTTTGTTGAGCGGATTTCTTTCTGCATTTCAGTATCAATAATACCTGGGGAGAAGGAAATAATTCTAACCGGATACTCCTTATCCTGCTGTTCCAAGCCCACACACTGAGTAAAAAGATCCAGGCCTGCCTTGGCACTGCAGTAGCAACCCCATCCGAAAAATGGTTTTTTTCCGGCTCCGGAGGATATGTTTATTACTCTTTTATCTATATTCATATTACGGGAAAAATCAATAAACAGAGAGGTCAATATCATAGGAGATAACAGATTGACACTCAGGTTGTTTGCTATTTCACCGCTTGAGATAGTACCGACAGGCTTTATGGGAGTGACGGTTCCGGCATTGTTAATAAGGCATAGTGATTCAGCGGCGGATTTATCTATTTTTTCAAATATGGCATTTGACAGCCAGTCCAGTTCACCGACATTTTTCAAATCATATTCGAAGTAATCAAGGGGTACTAGGCAAGCTTTTGCCTTTGACAGTAATTTTTCGTTCTTCTTTCTGGATATGCAAAAAATATGATTGTTATCTCTAAGCAGCTTTTCTGCCAGTGATTCGCCCAGTCCCCTTGAGGTTCCTGTAATAATGATATAGTTCATATTCCCTCCATATAAAAAGTCTATATTTATTGCTGACCTAATCCAGCTTTACCTAACTTAGTAACAAAGGCGGCGATAGCAAGCAGTATGACCGCGGAAGCTGATATAATAATGATTGCTGGCAGCGAAGTATTCAGACCCAATATAGCCGAAAGTTTTTTACAAGGCTCTCTAATACAGATTCTTTCATAGATTTATACTACCAAAAACAGGTTTATTTTACAAACCCAATCTCTGACTTGATAAAAAAGAAGTACCGGAGTAAATTCATGTGAAAAATCAACTTTGTAATAGAGAAGGTAGCCATTTGGCTACCTTCTGCTAGTGGACATAAAAACTATAGTTTCTGCCTGAATTATTATCCCAGTTATTTGCATTATCCTTGAAAGCGACATTTACCTGAGCGCCTTCCTCTACAGGGATAGACAATTCAAAAATCTGCTGGTTGGTACTATTCATTGGGTAAGTCCTTGTTTCTTTCCAATTATTATTATCACCAAAACCGACTACTGCATATAGATCCTGCGCGCCGCTTCTTGCAAGTAATCCATTGTATGTCAGCTTGACCTTATCGCCCAGTGTCAGGAAAGAGACGCCTTTTGTATAGTTGTCATACAGTATCTCATCAGCAAATTCTGTTGTAAACTCAATGTTTCCACACACGGCACCAGACTTTTCATTTTTTTTGGCTTTTAATAAATTTAGTTTACCCATAATATTACCTCCCAATAAACTATATTTTTTAAACCGATTATAGTTTGTACCAACTATAAAAAAATATCTTGAAATATTAATGATAAAAATGAAAAAACTGTAATGCTGATTACTTTATTGACAATTTTTGATATAATTCTTGTATTCATAGTTTGTCGATAAATGAAATATTTTGATATTTCATTTGATCATGGCTGGATAAGCTTTTATATTATTTGAAGAAAGTCTAGTGCAGTTTGATTTTTTTCAGGAAATGATAAATATTCAATATAAACTGACCTTTGTGATATCTAATACAACGCCTTAACTTAATCAGATAGGGGTGGTATATATGACATTCATTAATAGAATCAGGAACTTGTTCAGCAATACACTCGTTACTTTATTTATTTGTATTATGGTGATTGTTGCCATACACACCTACACTTCTGTAGTGCTGGTCGCTAATGTAGAAGATTCTTTGATTGAAATAGCAAAGCAGGGAGCGGTAACTATAGAAAAAGATTTGGAGCGGCAGTTAGACGTTCTTAAAACAACTGCAAGAATCGACTTAATAAAAGATACGGAAACTCCTATTGATAAAAAGCTGGACGCTCTGAATTCGTATATTAAGGATGGTGAACTGCTAAGGATAAGTATCGCTGACGTAGACGGCAACGCTAAAACAACTGATTATAAGGAGCTTTTTGTAGGGGACAGGGATTATTTCAGAAGATCCATTAATGGAGAAAGTGTGATATCTGCTCCTATAAGGAGCAGGGTGGATGGTAATCTGATCGTGGTTTTTTCCGTGCCTATACGTAATGGAGATACTGTTTCAGGAGTTCTGTATGCTACATACCGTATAGAAGAACTCAGCAAAATGACCGAAGACATCAATCTGGGAAGTGAGGGTTATTCTTTTATTATTAATGGAGAAGGGACTACTATTGCCCATAAGGACAGGGAACAGGTTTCTAGCATGGACAATAAAATAAAAAAGATAGATAGGGAGCCTGAACTGATAAATATTGTGGATGTTGAGAGAGAAATGATCCGTGGTAAAGAAGGTGCAGAAGAATACATCTATAAGGGCGTAAAGAGGTTAATTGGCTATGCTCCTATAAAAGGGACGGACTGGTCAATTGCTGTAACAGCTACAAAAAGCCAGATGTTCAGGAGGATAGATCAGGTGTTGGTCTTCCTTATCATATCTCTAATAATCATATCATCCAGTATAATTGTAATGAATCTACATAACAGACAGTTAAGCAAAAATCTTAAAAAAGAGAAAGCTATATTGATAAATGCGATAAAAACTGCCAACATAATAATTGTAAGATTTGACCGGAATGGAATTATTACAGATTTTAACAGATATGCAGAGGAAAAGACCGGCTATAAAAAAGATGATGTGATTAAGAAACTGAACATCTTTTCATTGCTATCTGAAAAAGACAAGAACAAAATAAAAAGTATGATTGAGAATTTTAGAATCAGAGGTAAGACTGATTATTTTGAGATGTCTGTTAAAGCCAATGCAGGAGGATTGGTTTATGTTTTGTGGAATTTCAGTGGTGTATTCGTAGGAAACGATGAAGTTGAAATCATGGGAATAGACATAACTGAACGTGTAATGATTGAAAGGAAGCTTATAGCAAGTAATGAAGAGATTTCTGCAACTAACGAGAAACTATCTGCTTCGCAGGAGGAACTGAAGGAGAAGTTTGATGAACTGAAAAAATACCAAAAAAACCTGCATCATCTTGCTTACTACGATTCACTTACTGATCTCCCGAACAGGACGCTGCTGAATGAAAAGCTGTCTGCTATCATCAGTGAAAAGAGAGATAGAAAATTTGCATTATTCTTTATAGATTCAGACAATTTTAAACTGGTCAATGATACATTAGGTCACGAGACAGGGGATCGGTTAATTGTGCAGATAGGCAGGAGACTGAGCCTTTTGGTTCACAGAGAGGATATGGTCTTCAGGCTGGGTGGAGATGAATTCATCTTCTTAATGTCTGATTTTGAGGATATAAATATGGTCGGAGAATATGCTGACAGAATAATGGAAATTTTCATTGAGGCTTTTGAGGTGAAAGGCAGTATTTTAAATATATCTGCGAGTATGGGAATTTCCATTTACCCGTACCATGGTACAACATCGGATGAGCTGCTAAAAAATGCAGATATAGCAATGTACAAAGCAAAAGAGTCGGGGAAGAGTAAATTTGTGATATTTGATAAATCAATGGATGATGAAATAGCAGAGAGAATGAATCTTGAAAAGCACTTGCATAAAGCACTTAAAAACAACGAGTTTATTCTTTATTATCAGCCTCAGGTAGATATCAAGACAGGGGAAATATCGGGTTTTGAAGCGCTTGTACGCTGGAACAGTCCAGATATCGGAATTGTGCCTCCTTTTAAGTTTATCACTATTGCAGAGGATAGCAGATTGATAATACCTTTAGGCGAAGTCATTCTCCGCAATGCCTGCTTATTTATAAGAAAAGTACAGGATTTTGGCTGGGGTGGATATACGATTTCTGTAAATATCTCTATAATCCAGCTGATGCAGGAAAACTTTGTAGATATAGTTTTGAAAACCATAGAAGAAACAGGGATAAATCCTGAAACTCTGGAACTGGAAATCACGGAATCTGTTCTTATGGAATCCTTTGAAATAATAAATAAAAAGCTGGAGGTCTTGAATCAGAAGGGAGTAAAAATAGCTCTGGACGACTTTGGCAAAGGGTACTCGTCTTTAAGCTATCTGGAGCAATTGTCAATCTCAACTCTTAAAATTGACAAGTCGTTTATTGACAGTATTTCCGGTTCAAAAAAAGGTGAAACCTTAGTAGGAGCCATAGTATCTATCGGACATAATATGGGATTGAATGTTGTTGCTGAAGGCGTAGAAACACAGGAACAGCTGGAGTATCTTATTGTTAATGGTTGTGACAGATTCCAGGGTTATCTTTTTAGTAAACCTTTACCCGAAAATGAAGTAATTAAAATTCTCAATATGGGAAGTACTATCATATAGGCAGCTTATAAGTAGTATTAGCCTGCGTACAGTTATGGAAAGGGGAGACTTGAGTATTGGGCATTGCAAAAAGGCTTTTTGGGAAAACCCCCGAAGGGGTCGAAGCGGATATTTTTACCCTTAATAATACAAAAGGCTTGATAGTAGAGATCACAAACTATGGGGGTATAATAGTATCACTTATTACACCTGACAGAAGCGGTAAAAAGGAAGATATTACTCTTGGCTATGACAGCTTGGAGGGTTATTTGAAAGATAGCTCTTATTTCGGAGCGATAATAGGAAGGAATGCAAACAGGGTTGAAAATGCGGAATTCAGTTTAAATGGTATACAGTACTATCTGGCAAAAAACGATGGAAATAATCATTTGCATGGTGGATTCAAGGGTTTTGATAAAGTGGTTTGGAATGCTGATATTGTCAGATATGAAGAAAGCGAATCCCTAAGGCTGGCTTATAAGAGTAAGGACATGGAGGAGAATTACCCCGGTAATCTTAATGTAGAAGTGATATATTCCCTGACAGAGGATAGCGCTCTAAAAATTGATTATTACGCTGTAGCAGACAAGGATACGGTGGTGAATCTTACAAACCATGCTTACTTTAATCTGGCGGGACATTCGGCGGGTGATGTTTCAAAGCATTTGCTGATGATTAAGGCAGACAGATTCACACCTGTAAACAGAGAAGGCATTCCTACCGGAGAAATAAGGGAAGTAAAAAACACCCCTATGGATTTCACTGCATTAACCCCGATAGGACCGGGACTTTCAAGTAAGTGTGAGCAGATAGTTAACGGTAAGGGATATGATCATAACTGGGTACTGAATGTAAGCAGCGGGCATCCTGAAAAAGCCTCGGAACTATATGAGCCTGAAAGCGGGAGGGTACTGGAGATATATACAACAAAACCCGGAATACAATTCTATTCCGGTAATTTTCTGGACGGTTCCATTGTCGGAAAGGGAGGAACCGTGTACAGCAGGAGGAGCGGGTTGTGTCTTGAAACCCAGTACTTTCCTAACGCTATGAAACATAAACATTTTCCTTCTCCAATACTAAAAGCAGGAGAAGAATATAGGCACACAACTATTTATAAGTTCCTGACCAGATAGAAGCAGCTACGAGCGGTAAGGAGCGATAAAAGGTATTACTTCAAAATCATATCTCCGGCAGATACCTCCGGATGATGGTATCTTTGCCTGCCAAGAGTATCTCTACCCATTTCTATTGCTTTTTCTGGACACCAGTGTAGACAAGCGAGGCAGTTTTCACATTCGTTTCCCCACCTTTGTTTTCCGTCATTGCTTGTTGTTATATTCTTTACCGGGCATATCCTGGCACATAAGCCGCATTTTGTGCAATTGCCCGTGACGCGGAATTTTTGCGGAGTTTTATATATCATCGTAACTACGGTGTTATGTATAAACCCCTTTATATGGCAGATAGCTTTATCAGTGCCCTCAATAGCAGTATTTTTGCAGCGGTTATTAATTAAGCCGGAAATATCAGACACTTTGATTTCCGAATTCTTAAGTCTTTCATTTTGTATCTCCGGTGGGTTTGTATTATCAACAATCATATATGCGTTTCCGGGCATATCTACTGTAAACCCTGCTGAGAGTACCTGTGATTTTTTGCTTAGCAACCTTTTTACAGTATACAGGCAGTGCCCGGGTTCTGCATTACAGGTAGCTACAGAAAAGATATAAGGTTGTTTCGTAAAATCAAGCTTATTTATAAAGCGTTTGACAATACCTGGGACTGATTGGAAATATGTAGGGAAAACAATTCCTAAAACATCCGTTTCGATTTTTACTGTTTGCTCGTTTTCATAGCCGGATATGGGAAGTATGCTTACAGTACCTTCAAGAGATTCCGCCAGTTGCCGCGAAATAGCAAGAGAATTTCCGGTTCCTGAAAAATAATAAATTTCTGTTTTCATATTAATACCATCCTTTCTGTAAATCTAAAAAATAGCATAGCTAAAATATGTGGTCAGGCCTACATTTTTATCTCTGCTATTCTTTCCCCCGGCGAAAGATTACAAGTGTACTATAACATATGTACCATAGTACAATGTCAAGAGGGGGTGAAATATTTTATTCTAAAAAAATCATTCTCAAATATATGATATCCGGTCGGAATACATGTAAATGGTTTTACTACGGACAATTTTGTGGTAAAATCAGTGTAATATATAGCCAAAAAGCAGGGAGGATTAATAATGACAGTTCAGAAGCCATTGGCAGAGGAGACTAATTTCGACACCAATCCACCGATAGAATTAAGTAAATATGATGAAGCAATAAGGCAGTTTTGCGCAGCATACGATCCGTTGTTTGATATGACGTATTCTTTCTTGAAATCAATGACAAAAGAGAATTCAGAACTGCTTATTGTTGGTTCCGGTACGGGTATGGAAATAGTCACATTTGGTTTGAAAAATCCTAAGTGGAAGTTTACCGGTGTAGACCCGTCAGCAGAAATGTTGTCTATAGCCGAGAAAAAAATAAGGGACTCAAAGCTTGAAAATTCTGTAGATCTTTTTAACGGCTATACCCATGAGCTGGCAGAGGGCGCAAAATATGATGCAGCAACCTGTATACTTGTTATGCATTTTTTAAATGATGATGGTGCAAAACTGGAGCTGCTTGAGAGCATCGGTTCACGTCTCAAGAGCGGTGCACCATTTATTCTGGTAGATGGATTCGGAGTCAAAGGGAGTGAGGAATTCAACCGGACCATAGCAGCCTGGAAGATGTTTGCCATTTCAGTAGGGGTAGACTCCGAGGCAGTGGAAGATGGATTTAAGAATCAAATTTTGAAACGTATACAATTTGTTTCAGAAGATAGAATAAAGGAGCTGCTCAGAGAAGCAGGTTTTCATAGTATATCAAGGTATTATACCAGCTTTCTTTATGGCGGATGGGTGGCGGAAAAAATATAAAAATATAATTTTAAAAAACTATAGACAAATATATTAGCATATGCTACTATAATATTACAACTTAAACGTTTAAGCTCCTAATCAAATCTATGTATGAAAGAATGTTTAAAATGAAAAAAGTTACAATGAAGGATATAGCCAGAGAGGCAGATGTGTCAATTACGACAGTCTCTTATGTGTTGAATGATGTAAAGGGACAGACTATACCTGAGGAAACTAAAAACAAAATCCTTGAAATTTCTAAGAAATTAAACTATATACCGAATCTGACAGCACGTTCACTTATTAAAAAAGAATCTAAACTTATTGGAATACTGGTAGCAACAGATTACTCCAGCAGCAGGCCGTGGAGAGATCAGTACTACGCACAGCTGATAAACTGTATTGAAAAAAGGCTGGCTAATGAGGGGTATCATGTTATAATTTCTAACCTGGACGTAGAAAGGCCTAAGCTCGACATAATATTGGAAAGACAGCTGGAAGGGGTATTCCTGCTTAATGTAAAGGAAGAAAGCTTTTTTAAGATATCTACGAGGTTTAATGTTCCGATAATAATTGTTGACAGCTATATAGAAGATTTGCTTTTCCATAAAGTAGTACCTGATTTTAGTAATGCTATCAAAAGAGCTGCAGAACTTATCGGAAATGAACAGAGGTATCTGATAACAGACAGTTTTAACGACACAAAAGTAATGAATGTTATCAAGCAGACAGCCGGTGTGAAAGAAGAGGATATATGCATAGCCGGCAAAGATAATCTTGATGAATTTTTGAAATCAAGAAAAGGTCACAAGGGTATTATAGTAAATGAATTGCAGTGTATGAATGTATACCGTCACATAAATCCTGAGGATGTAGCTGTTGTATGTACATGCGGGTTTTCGTGGCTGCTGCCTGAAAATGCAAAGCGCGTTGTGTTCGATATTGACGAGGAGTCAGAAATTGCCGTAGAAATAATGTTGGATTACCTTAACGGAAAATATTACAATGAAATAGATAAATACACAGTAATTAAAGCAGGCTAGTACTGCTTTAAAATATAGCAACTTAAACGATAAAGTGAAAGGGGATCAAAATGATGTTAAAGAAAACCATTGCATTAGTTGTAAGTGCAGCCCTGTTATTTTCCTTTGCAGGCTGCGGTAAAACAAATGACAATCCGGCGCAAAGCAGCAGCACACAAAACGCAAAAACAGAAAGTACAGCAGAAACTAAGAAAGAAGTGACATTGAAGGTATGGCACAACTATCTGCCTGAAGTACAGAAGGCACTGTCTGATACATATGCGGAGTTCCAGCAGGAAACAGGTATAAAGGTTGAGTTTGTAAAGCTTGAAGACTTTGATAATAAGGTAGAGAAAGCAGCGCAGACAGGTGAACTTCCAGACCTCATAATCAAAGCAAATGACTCAACTGGTAAATTATCTGTAATGGGAGCAATTACACCTATTGATGACATCGTTGACGCAACAGCTATGAGTGGATTGATGCCAAATGCAGTAGAGGGCTTTAAATATCAGGATAAACTTTATGGTGTACCAGCAGTAATGGAGTGCGTAACCCTTATATATAATAAAGACTTAATAAGCGAAGCACCTGCTACAACTGATGATTTGATAAATAAAGTAAAAGAGATTACAAAAGACGGAAAATACGGTTTTCTTATTCCTCCAAAAGATCCTTTCTTTAACTCAGCGTTTTTCTATGGAGCAGGAGGCGGATACCTTGATAAGGACGGTAACGCAGTACTTAACTCCCCAGAAAACCTTGAAGCTGCTAAGATTTTAGTAGAACTTTCTAAATACTATCCTAAGGATTTGGATCATCAGTTGGTTTCACAGCTGTTCAGAGATGGAAAAGCTGCTATGATGATAAGTGGACCATGGGATATTCCAAAAATCAAAGAAGCTAAAATCAACTATGGAATGGCAAAGATACCTGGCGTTACAAAAACCGGAAAATCAACACCTTTCATGGCTATACAGGGAATGTATATGACAACAAAGTGTAAAGATAAAGATGCGGCAGCAAAAGTATTGAATTTCTTTGCTGGAAGCAAGGTATCAAAAGCAATGGCAAAAGCAGGGGGCTACTTGCCGGCTAACACAGAAGCAAGATCAGATAGTGAAATAACTGGAAATACTGATGTAGCAGCATTTATGAGCCAGTCTGAAGTAGGAATATCAATGCCTAACGTTCCTGAAATGGGAGCTATGTGGACACCGCTAGATGGTACACTACAGGAAATCGTAGTTTTAAAACAGGATCCTGCAAAAGTACTTGAAAAATATCAGAAAAAAGCAGAAGAAGCTATCAAGAATATGAAATAAACTTTCTTATTGACACAGGAAGGGGGATGGTCCCCCTTTCCCCCTTCTTGTACATATAATTCGGTCTTTTAAATGTAGTTAATATTATAAGAATAAGCCTCTTTATTCTCATTAAAAGAGAGGGGAATAGTAATGAAAATAGCAAAAAAACATACACCTTTTATCCTTACCATACCTTCACTCACAATAGTACTTATGGTTGTAGTTTTCCCGATAGCCTATTGTGTGTATATTTCCTTTACAAATATGAATATGTATCATTGGAATAAGTTTAATGTTATTGGAATCGACAATTATATCAGGACACTAAAGGGTATTGATGTAGAATTCTACAGGGTACTGCTGAGAACAATAATATGGACGGTAAGCAATCTTGCATTGACAGTTGCTATAGGCCTTTCATTGGCTCTTCTCCTTAATATGAAGGAGATTAAGTATAAGGGCATAATAAGGACTATACTCATACTTCCATGGGCAGTCCCTTCATATATAACTTCACTGATGTGGAAAGGTATGTTTAACCATGATTTCGGTATAATAAACGCAGCTTTAGAAGGTATTGGGATTGGCAGGATTGAATGGTTAACCTCACCTACAAACGCTATGATTGCCTGCATAATCGTAAATATTTGGCTGTCTTTTCCGTTTATGATGGTTGTTTGCCTAGGTGCGCTTCAGAGTATCGACCCTACATACTATGAAGCTGCTGAAATGGATGGTGCAAGTGGAATACAAAAATTTACGACCATAACACTAAGACTAATACAGCCCGCCCTGATTCCGGCAATTATACTTACAACCTTTGTAACCTTCAAGCAATTCGACATTATTTACCTTATGACAAGAGGGCTAGCCGGGAAACTGGATGTAGTAATGACCTATGGTTATAATATTGCCTTTGATTCAAAGAATTATTCATTGAGTTCGGCATTTTCAGTAATTGTATTTTTCCTTCTCCTTGGCCTGACAATAGTAAACATGAAAGTAACAAAAGCAGATAGGGGGATGAATTAATGGATGAGATGCGTGCCAGCACGTTCAGAAAGCTCAACAGACGTACAGTTACCACACTAAAATGTACAATTGCGTATATATTATTGGGAGCGGCTATGGTTTTCTCACTGCTGCCGATAATATGGACTTTACTTACATCAGTAAACGGTTCAAATTCGCTGTTAGGAAGCTCCATATCCAATTTGCTCCCGAAGGTTTTTTCATTGAAAAATTATGAGGAAATTCTGTTTGGGGATGGAAGTAACTTTATCACATGGTTTAAAAACAGTATGCTCGTATCGGGAGGAACTGTATTTTTCAGTCTTACTATTGGAATAACTGCGGCTTATGCGTATTCCAGGTATGATTTCATATCCAAAAGATTTACGATGAAAATGTTCATATTGTTGAATGCATTTCCAAATATAATGGCGTTGGTCGCTTACTACAAAATATTGTCTGTTTTATCTCTGGCCAACAGTCTGATTGGATTGATTATAATATACTCCGGTGGACAGCTTGTATTTACTATCTGGAACCTGAAAAGTTATTTTGATACTATTCCATATGAAATTGAAGAATCCGCTTATATTGACGGGGCATCATTATTTACGATACTGACTAAAATAATTCTTCAGTTGGCAAAGCCGGCAATTGTTGTTACAGCACTATTCAGCTTTATAGCGGGCTGGAATGAGTATGTTATTGCGGTAACTTTCAATACAAGTACCGATAGCTTTACTTTACCTGTAGGGCTATATTCTCTGCAAAGTGCAGGTGACTACTCCCAGGATTGGCCTTTGTTTGCAGCAGGTTCCCTAGTTGTCGCTGCACCGGTTATGATTATTTTCCTTGCATTACAAAGATCACTTGTATCAGGACTTACTCTCGGTAGTTCTAAATGATACACTTTAGGAGGCATTAATGATTAAAGAAGCGATATATCATAAAAGTGACAGTACATATGCATATCCTTTGGACAGGCAAACGCTTGTATTAAGGATCAGAACTAAGAGGGATGACATCGATTCTGTAATATTATATTATGGCAACAGATATGATCCCAATGAAATTATTAATATTTATGATGTTGAAATGACAAAAAAATATAGCGATGAATTGTTTGATTACTACGAAACTATTATTACACCTGATTATAACAGAATATGTTACTACTTTAAGTTAATTAAGGGAGAAGAAGAGATTATACTGTCACAGGACAGGTTTATGAAAATACCGCCTGATTATAGAAACAAATATTACCTATTTCCTTGTATATGTAAAGGAGATCTGTATAAAAAAGGCGACTGGTGGAAGGATACCATACTCTATCAGATATTTGTAGACAGATTCTATAAAGATGGTATAGATAAAAACTGGTATAAGATACCTAAGAGTAAAGACGTATTCGGCGGCACACTGGAAGGCATAGTAAAAAAGCTTGATTATTTGACTGAATTAGGTATTAACTGTATATACCTGACACCAATTTTTGAATCTGATTCAAATCATAAATATGATACTGTAGATTACTATAAAATTGACAGAAACTTTGGGGACGAACAGGCGTTCAAAAGGTTTATTGATGAATGCCATGCAAAAAATATAAAAGTGATACTTGATGCTGTATTCAATCATACAAGCGATAATTTCTTTGCATTTAAGGATTATGTAAAAAATGGTTCTGATTCAAAGTATAAGGATTGGTATTGTATTAGGGAAGACGGGGACTATGAAACATTTGCAGATGTAAAGAAGATGCCTAAGCTGAACACTACAAATCCCGAAGTAATTAAGTATTTCTTGGCTGTGGCAAGATATTGGATTGAAGAGTATGGCATCGATGGCTGGAGACTGGATGTTGCTAATGAAATCGACCATAAATTCTGGAGACTGTTCAGAGAAGAAGTAAAAAGGGTAAAAGAAGATGCCATCATCATCGGGGAAGCATGGGATGGCGGTGAAAGCTTCGCTGAAGGAGACCAATTTGATTCTGTTATGAATTACCCGTTTTTGTATATTGCAGATGAGTATTTTGCAAAAGATAAGATAAGTACCTTTGAATTTGATGGGCTCGCAAACGGGTATCTGGCAAAATATAAGGGATATATAGCAAATAATCTTATAAACCTTTTAGACAGTCATGACACAAGCAGGTTCCTGCGCGAATGTGGTGATGATATAGAGAGACTGAAACTTGCTGTATTCTTCCAAATGACATATCCGGGGCTGCCAATGATTTTCTACGGAGATGAAGCAGGGGTAACGGGATGTAACGATCCTGACTGCAGACGTACAATTAACTTCGAAAAAATGGACTTTGAGTTGTTTAAATACTATAAAAAGCTTATTGAAGTAAGAAAAGAATACGAATTATTAAGAAGCGGCGACTACAAAACAGTATATGTTGATACGGATATATATGCTTACAGCAGATATGACGGGAATAGTGAGATAGTATGTCTTTTCAACAAAGGGAAGAAAAACAGCGATATAGCATTAAAAATTGTGGGAAAGAAAGCAATTGACATCTTTAATGATAAGGAATATGATATAGATTCTAAAGGGTTGAGAGTATCTCTTAAGCCATATGGAAAACATATATTCTTTATCAGGAAATAATCAGTAGTGTATATTACTCGGTTAATCAGCTAATAAAAGCTGATTAACCGAGATGATATAAAATAGCGTATTATGTGTATTGCCATATTTTATTGTGGCGGTACATATGATATATTAATTTACCGTACTTTTTTATATGTATCTGAACACCTGTTCAGTAACCGAAGGATTTATACCACATTCTTTTGCAAGCCTAAGGATAGTAGCACCTAATATCTCCCCTTCGGTTTTCTCCTTTTTTTTCTCCAAATCTCTTTGGAAAGAAGTTTTAGTATCAAAAGGAATATTAATAGCTAATTCAAGGGATTGTTCTATAACTGACTCCTTTATGACTATGCCTTTTGCTTTAGCAATCTGTACTATTTCTTCCATTATTCCCTTTACAAGACCTCTTAATTTCGTATCAGCCATAACCTCGCCAATTGTCTTTCCTGAGTATCCGGTTACAAGAGCAAAAGAAGCTATAAATACGTATTTGCTCCAAATTGCCGGGAAGACATCATCAAGCCAGGTATAGTCAATTCCAACCAGAGTAAAAAGATTTAGTATACTGGCCTGGTCATAATGTGCATTCTGAGGATCTCTTCCGAATACAATCAATGTCTTCTCACCTTTAAGAGAAATAACTCCCGGACCCTCAACAGCAGAACTTATATAAGTACATCCGGGAAGAACGATTCCTTTATGAAGAGAACTTCTAATTCTTTCATATATATCAACACCGTTTAACAACGGGATAACAACAGTATCCTCTTTAATCCTGACGGAAATATTTTTGATAGCCTCTTCAAGGTCATATCCTTTTACACATAAGATAATTATGTCCATATAGGGCAGTTCATCTAGCTTTTCCGCTGCTCGTGCCGGTTTGCAGATCAGGGTTCCATGAGGATAAAGATGCAGGGTTAAGCCTTTTTTGCTAATTTCCTGAAGGTGACTTCCTCTTGCGATAAAGTAGACCTCATGGTTAGTATCCCGCAATTCTTTAAGTCTGTATGCAATTATTCCACCGAAATAACCTCCTACGCCACCGACTCCGTATATACATATTCTTTTTAGTGCCGGATTGCCTATACTCATGTTGAATTCTCCTTATACTCAAAAACTAGCCGGGTTTGTCGGGCTTGGTAACTGCCTCAAGATATACCAGATATTCGTAAGCAGCTTCATCTGTTTCTTTGCAGAAATCTCTTGAGGGTTTTAGATTTCTGCATACATCCGGTCTTTCCGGCTTCCCGAATAGTTTACATTTATTATCCTGAGTAAGTTGTATACACCTTGTTCCTGCGGGTTTTCCACCCTGCATCCCGGGAATAGGGGATGATATGGATAGAGCAATACAACAGGCCCCACATCCAACTCTACATTCCATTGGCAACCTCCATGTTCTTAATTCAATATATATTTTATGTTATTTATCTTTAATAAAAAACCTTTACAACTAAAATCATATAACATTTATTTACATTTGTCCATTAGCTTGATGGTTATTAAGAAGTTTGATCTATACTCCAATATCCTGTGCTTGACGCTTGCATTGCAGTATATGGTATACTTGTATTACCACCTTTCTGAGGCTATACTGAGGGTTGTAATTAATAGATGAGGTTTGTATGGAGGGAATATGAGGACGAAAGCAGTTGTAGTTGTTTTAGTATTCATAATAATGTTTGCTGCCGGAATTTATATAAATAACAACTTTTTATTTAGCCCTTTGACGTTTAAAAGAGACAGTATTACATATTTACCATATAACTGGTATGCAAAGCCTATGGCATACTCATATATGAATTATGATAATGAAAAAATCAAGGGTGATAATATAAATAATGAAGAGGAAATTAAGCTAATATATAAGGAATTAAAGAAAAGCAGACTATTAGGCCCCATACAGCATATAGATATCTTTAAGTCTCAATTAGAGGGACGGATACAGGGCGGGTTATACATCAATTCATCATATTCGGATGGATGCACAGTTACGGACTTAAAGTGGTTTGGCTCAAATTCTGACATATGTGAAATTTCGGGCTCATTAAAGCTTAACGGAAATGATACGACAACAAATTTATACATAAAAATGACACCGGAACTTAAAGAATTCCTGAATAGCAAACTATCCGGGAAGTTATAAAAGGCTTCACCCATTATATGTATAGTGTTTTGATTATTGCTACCAGGTTTATGTTTTTATTTGAGTGTTATGACATTTATTTGAGGCCGTGCAAAAAACCTTACAGGATAATATCCGACATTTCCGATACCGTTTGATACCAGTACTTTAGTATATCCGGTTTCCACCAAACCGGTTCTGTATTTTTGACCATACTGTGACGGAGTAAAAGGACCCCATAGTCCAAATAAAGTAATCTGACCACCATGAGTATGTCCGCTTAATACCAGATCGACTTTTTTGCTCTTGATTTTTTCTGCATAATCAGGATTGTGTGAAAGCAGCAGGACAAAATCACTTTCCTTCACATCGTCTATAGTATTCCCGATTATCTGACGGTCTTCCCAGTAATCACCGACTCCACCTATTTTTATCCGTTTGCCGCCTCTGTATATCCACTCAGATGAGTTGTCCAGTGGCTTTATTCCCGTACTTTCCATACTTGTCCTTGTAAGCGCTGCACTTTCCCAATGGTCGTGATTACCCATAACTCCATATTTTCCAATCACTGCTTTAAGCTTTCCAAGTTCCTCAAAGCAAGGCTCAATATAGGAAGGGCTTTTATTCACATAGTCTCCGCCAAGAAGAATAATATCGGGGTTCAATCCGTTTATACGTTCTACAAGTGATCGGACTCTCTTTCTGGAATATACCTTGGAGTGATGAATATCCGATACAAAGACTATTTTAAGCCCTTTAAAAGAGGCGGGAATATCGGGATTTACAAGGTCCATCCTTTTTGTTTGTATTAAGTATGGCTCTACAAAGGCATATAAAAAAAACACAAATCCTGTAAGGATAAGAACTATCGATATTTTCTTCAAACGTATCCTGAGCATATGTCACCTTTTCCTATATTTAAAACGTGTTCCAGAATTGCAACGATTATTATGCTGATGATGACCAGCAGAAAAGAAAGGATAATAGGTATTGTATACTGTTTCCTGTCTATAGTCTATTTTTCGTACAGCTCAATAGGCAGGTTATCCGGGTCGCAGAAAAATGTAAACCTTTTTCCTGTCAGCCCGTCTAGTCTGACTGGCTCTACGGCTATATTCTTCTCATTCAATTCTTTTATAGCTTCTTCAATATCATCAACCTCAAAGGCAAGATGCCTCAAACCACATGCTTCAGGATAGCTCGGTCTTTGCGGCGGATTTTCGAATGAAAACAATTCGATCTGGTAATTATCATTCACTGCCAGATCCAGCTTGTATGAAGTGCGTTCCCTTCTATAGTCTTCTCTGACTATTTCAAGGCCAAGGATATTCACATAAAAATCTTTAGATTTCTTATAGTCCGAGCAGATAACAGCAATATGGTGTACTCTGTTCAGTTTCATTTGATTTCTCCTGGTAATCATAAGTTAAAATTTAACAATATATTTTCCTATCACGTGATCAATAGGGATAGGACCTATATGTCTGCTATCCTGACTGTGATTTCTATTATCGCCCATTACAAATATAGCCCCTTCAGGTACAACAATTTTTTCATCGGATGAGTATTCCATTGGCTCTTTTATATAAGGTTCATCGAGAACCTTTCCGTTTCTGACAACTTTTCCATTCTGGAACTCCAGAGTATCGCCCGCTTTTCCTATGACCCTCTTAACCCAATATATTTCGTCTCTTACATTAAAGAGCTTGTAGCTTATCAGGTTATACTTAAAGCTGTCTGTAAAATCATCCTTCAGAGAACGGGCCCGATCTACCCGGCTGTCAATGACAACAATATCTTCATAATCAGGTACGGACTTAAAAGTGTGGGACAGCTTATTTAAAAGCACTTTATCTCTTTCGTGGAGAGTTGATTCCATAGAACTGCCTTGTACCTGTGTAGGTTGAAATATAAAAATATTTATTATCAATGCAATAACGATTGCTGCTGCTATGTGGCATGTCCAGCTAATAATTTCCCGTAATATATTATGTATTTTAGTATTGGTATTTTCATTAGGTTTTGTAGTTTCATTACTCATAATACTACCTCCTGCCTTGTTTTTCAGTATAAACAGACGTCTTTACTATAACATCGGTTCCATTATGTATTTATTTTTATTCCTTTAATTCAATAAGAGTTATTTAGCCTAAAAAATCATTGTTCTTCTCTAATGGACATTCTTATATATCATTCCCCCAATACCAATAATTAATATATGAACTTACTTTGCCTTATTCTTCTAATAGTAATTTTATTCCAATTGTCTTTATTATACCATAGTCTGAAATAAGCTGCAATTAAAGTATAGAAATGCATAATACCGCTCCCGCATGGAATCGGAAGCTGCTGTAAAAATGCAGTTTTTGGATAATCACATCAAAAAGGAACAATGTATGACCGGACATTGTTCCCATGGTTTTTCGGTTCTATGATATTAGTGCTGAACTATACTATACTTTCAAGCCTATACCTTCATCAAGCCCCAGCATTATGTTCATATTTTGTATGGCTGCCCCTGATGCTCCCTTACCCAGGTTATCCAGCCTGGATACAAGCAGTATCTGGTTATTATGCCCGAATACGAAAATATCTATCATGTTAGTATCATTGCAAGCTTCTGTATTTAAAAATCCGTTTTCAAGGTATTGATCAGCTTCATACGGCAATACCCTTACAAAGCGCTCGGACGAATAATATTCAGCCAATAGATCCCTTACGTCCGCAGGGGACACTTTCTTGCTTAAAAGCCTTGGTACTAAAGGAACTGATACAGTCATACCCTTATAATAACTTGATACAATGGGTGTAAAAAGTGGGGGATATGCCAGCCCTGTATGCTTCTGCATTTCCGGCAGATGTTTGTGGTCAAGCTTTAATGCATAGTGTTTTGGGCTGTTTAAAGATTTATCCTCCGGGTCTGGATTCCCATACTTTTCTATAAGTTTCTTGCCCCCACCGCTATAGCCTGAGAGAGCTGCACATGATACAGGATAATCTTTTGGTAGGATACCCTGTTGTACCAGCGGATTAACGGCCATAATAAAACCTGTTGCATAGCAGCCTGGATTTGAAACTTTTTTAGATTTTCTTATTATATCTCTCTGTTTTTTATTTAGCTCAGGTAATCCATAAGTCCAGGCATCATCAGTTCTGAAAGCTGTACTTGCATCAATGAGCCTGGTATTTTTACTTGTGACCAGAGAAGCCGATTCTATAGAAGCTGAATTGGGCAGGCAAAGAAAGGCTATATCTGCTTCATTCAGGTATTTTCTACGTTCCTCGGGGTCTTTGCGCTTATCTGGGTCTATTTTAAGTATTTCCAGATCTTCTCTTTCAGACAAATAATCAAATATTTTCAGGCCTGTAGTACCTTCCTGGCCATCTACAAATATCTTGTATTTCATTAGCGCCACTCCTTGTGAATATAACTTATTGTATAATTATACATATCTAAGAATAATTATGCAATACTGGTTACTGGTTTTTTTTGAAATAATCATTTGATTACCAGAAAACACTGTGTTTTTTAGCTATATAGAGATTATATCATTGTTTGGGAAATATTCAATTTACCCGAAGAAAATACACCATATTACCGAAGATTAACTACTTTAAAGTTACTGCGCCGATGATTATAATTATTGTTGTACACTTAACTTTTTTTCATACTTTTACTTCTTCAATTTTTGAAGGTGCTGCGACCCGATACCAATGGTTGCAGTTTTTTTATAATCCGGCAAAGCTAGATTTAATCATAAATTCAGGTGATTTACCTAAGGCAGGATAAATATAATATGATTAGGGCGATACTGTTTATTAAGGCATGTATTTCGCTCTCTAAAATGTGGGGAATATATTATTTTCGGAGAGGTGAATTTTGTGGATGTCGACAGCTTTGCAAAAAGAATATGGGATTATCATCATATGAACCAAAGCCTGGAAAAAGCTGATTGTATAGTAGTGCTGGGAAGTCATGATACTAGGGTTGCTGAAAGAGGTGCGAGGTTGTATCTTGAGGGATGGGCACCATATATTTTGTTTTCCGGGTATCTGGGAACGTTAACTTCAGGCATATGGAAGCATGCGGAAGCAGAAGTATTCGCTGAGATTGCCATGAAAATGGGAGTACCGGGAGAAAAGATAATTATAGAGAATAAGTCTACAAATACAGGAGAAAATGTTGCTTTTTCAAAGAATGCTATTTCAAGCAGGGGGATTACGGCTAACAGAGTTATAGCTGTCCATAAGCCTTATATGGAACGAAGAACCTATGCAACATTCAAAAAAACATGGCCTGAGGTAAACTTGGTTGTGACATCACCTGTATTAAGCTTTGATGAATATATGGAGACAGGAATAATGGGAAAAGAAGATGTTATAAATATTATGGTAGGGGATTTACAGAGGATAATATTATACCCACAGAAAGGCTACCAGGCATATGAGGAAATACCGGCGGATGTCGTGGAGGCATATTACTGTCTGGTAAGGATGGGGTATACAAAAAGACTGATAAAAAACTAAAAAAGCATTCTTAAGGGGTACTATCTTTTTATGCTCTTCTGATAATTCATAAAACTGGCTATGCTCCTTGAGGATAAAAGAAAATATCCTGCCAGTCCATAAAGCATTACATAAAATATGGAATAGAATAACTCGGATACACTTGGATAAACAAAAAAGATACGGACTATGCAAAGTATTGAATTTAGCAGAAGCAGTATACCTGTAAACCACTTTGCCCAATTATGTCCTCTGTAAATAAAGAACATAAGAAGGATACTGAAGAAAAAACGTAACATTTTTGAGGCAGGAGTCAGTGTGTTATCGGTAACATAGTAAAACAATGTATCAATCAAAAGAATAAATATAATAAGAAGCAAGGTTTTTCGGCCCGCCTGGGTATAGCTGCTCATGTGAACACTCCTGTCTAATAGAGTCTGAAAGCAGTAATGATCCTCTGCCCTATTTATATCTACTAAACTTATTAGTTGAGTATTACTAACTATTGTAAAATAAATCTTGTTGCATATGCAAGTTTTCGGAAATATGACAAAGGTATAAAAAAGGGACTGTCCAAAAACAGTCCCGGGTAACGCGGTCTCAGATTATTGCTTTTGCTGCCCTGGGATATATATCGTTAAAAGAAAATTCGTTTATTCCCTTATTTAGCGGAAGTGTTTTTATATACCTTAATGCCGCCAGTGCTTCGAGCGAAATAAGATTATCAATACATTTAGGGCAGAAGTGCATAGGCGCACTGGTTAAGAGTATAATTTTTCCATTATGCCTTTCGCGTACAGGTTGATATTCTAGCCTTGTTTTGGTTCCGCAGTGCATGCATCGTATAGATTGTGTCATATATATTTCTCCCTCACTTGCTATTTATAGAGTACAAAAGTAGATAGAAAAATTTCTGCATTAAAATTGATTATACCACAAAAAAGCTACTGATTCTATATTTCCGCGCTAAAGAACTATTCTTTAGGCTTGTTTTACTCATGGTATATGAGTTGCTGAATTCTACCGCCTACGCTTATCCGCTTCAGCGGCATTTTAATGCGGCTCTTGCCTGGGTATGTTATACTTTATGTATAAAAGAGTTATTTGGAGTATTTATTATGGATAGAATCATATTTCTGGTAGATATGAATGCTTTTTTTATTGGCTGCGAAATGGCAAGGAACCCCAGCTTAAAGGGAAAACCTGCAGCTGTTGCAGGGGACCCTAAAAACAGGCACGGCATTATCCTTGCGGCAAATTATGAAGCCAGAAAATTCGGCATTAAAACCACTATGGTTATACATGAGGCTAAAAAGCTTTATCCGGAATTGATTCTAGTTGCTCCGGACAGACATCTTTATGAGAAGAATTCAAAAGCTGTAATGAGCATTTTGTCGAGATATTCACCTGTTATTCAACAAAACAGTATAGACGAAGCATGGATGGATCTTACCGGCTGCGAAGCTTTGTTTGGAAGGCCTGTGGAAATTGCAGAAAGGATTATGAAGGATATCGGAAGAGAACTGGATTTGTGGTGTTCTATAGGAATATCCGAGAATAAATTTTTAGCAAAAATGGCTTCGGAGATGAAAAAGCCCTTAGGCATTACAGAGCTGTGGAAAAGCGAAATTGAAATGAAATTGTGGCCTTTGCCTGTCAGGGAAATGTACGGTATAGGCGGGCAGACAGCAAGAAAGCTAAGTAGCATAGCTATTTTCACTATAGGCGATGTGGCAAAGACAGATATGAAGCTTCTGTCAAAAATGTTCGGCAAGTACGGAGAAGAGATTCACAGGCTTGCAAATGGTATTGATACAGCTCCGGTAGAGGAAAGCCCCGTACATGACAGTAAGACAATAAGCCGTTCAACTACCTTGCCACAGGATATCCTTGATATAGAATATGCAAAGACCGTATTGATGCGTTTGTCAGAGGAAGTGGGAATGGAGGCAAGAAGACACGGCAGCAAAGGAAAAACAGTCTCAATATCTATAAAGTATGGGGATTTTCAATCGATTTCCAGGCAAAAATCTATTACTCCGACCTATTTGACAAGGGATATTTACAATACAGGGGTGAAGCTTCTGGAAGAAAACTGGAATGCATACCGTGCAGTAAGGCTTTTAGGGATAGGGCTGGGGAATTTTAGCGATAATGATAATACACAATTATCATTTTTTGATTTTGATAAATCAGAGCTAAATAATGGCAAAGAGGAAAAGCTTGAAAAAGCTATGGACAGGATCAGGGAAAAGTATGGGATTGATAAGGTAAAGAGAGCAAAAGGCATCTGTCCTTAGGACTTAATTGGCTGTAGAGGAGATAGTGATGATATCACTATCTCTTTGTTTGTTAATATGAAGGAAGCTATGACCTGAATGCCGTATACATGGAGTATGCAGAGGGGATTTCCTTACCGGTTAATGTACTAAAAATTAAATTTATTTGCTTATGAAGGAATTTGTAACAAAAAAAGGAATTTGTTTAAATATATAGAATATATAGAGTTAGCTTGTTTGGATAAACCAGTCTTATTTTGTAGCGGATTTTTTATACTCTTTTCATCATATCTTTTTACACCTTTCTTAACTAAAAAACTTTAACATATTAAGTGTTTAGTATAAAAGTAATTGTTCGAACTTTTTTTATAAATTATTGTGGTTTACCGTCCAAGCACTTATATAGGTATAAACACCTACATTAGTCCACTTAATCGGGAGGAAACGCAATGCAGCATGAATATGTTCTATGGATGGTTTTTTCATTAATACTTATAATATTTTGTGTCTCACTTTTAGCAATACTTTGCATAAATATTTACAAAAGAGAAAAGAGACAATGCTTTCTATTGGGAGCGATCGGATCAGGTTTTTATGTTATAAGGAGTATAATTATACTCTTAATGGCTATTTACAAATACAACCTATATTTATTTATCTTTGAGAATATCTCATTTGTTATGGCAAGCATAATGATATTATGGGCTATGTATAAATTTATTAATATGAAACTGTCTTTGTACTGGCTTTTATTAATTTCAGGTGCACTAGTGCTTTTTTTCTATTTGGTCGGGCAAGGCAGCTATTCTTCACAAACAATTATTTTCCCGGTATATGTTTTTCAGGGTGTTGCATATCTTCGTATAGGTATGGGACTAAGAGAATCAGAAGAGTTGGAAGGTATAGGCAGGTATATTATAGTAAGCGCATCATTTTTATGGGCTTTATATCTTATATGTTTTCCGGTTACTTCAGTCATGTGGTCGGCACCCCTGCATTTCTTCCTGTATGTACTGATAAGCTTTTCGTTTGTATTGGGTGTATTTCTGATTTTTATTGATAAGATGAAAGAGAGTTTATATATAAGTGAAAAGAGAAGCCAACTTCTCATCGAAAGCTTTCCTTACGGGGTGTTTGTCACAAAGCTGGATGATACGATATGCTTTGTCAACAGTGCCGGTCTAACGCTTTTGGGGGTAAATACAGCGGGGCTGGTTTTGGGCAAAAGTGTAAAAAGTTTTTTGTTTCCTGACTACTTCAAGGATGGGATGCGGCTGATAGAAGACTTAAGAAAAAGCAGTAATTGCATACCGCTTCAAAAAACTTCTCTTACAAGAATAGATGGAAGTACAATTAATGTTGAGACTCTGTCCATTCCTTTTGTTTATGATAATGAAATATCTGTATTGACTGTAGCCAGGGATATAAATAAAGAAAAGCAGGTAGACCTGCTTCAAAAAAAATGTGATGAACAATACAAGATGCTGAACGAAACACTTGAGATAGACAAACTTAAAACTGATTTTTTTGCAAACCTCTCACATGAGTTAAGGACTCCTTTAAATATTATATTCAGCACCCTGCAATTATTTGAATTATATGAGAGGAATAGCAATAGGGCTGCTGTAGAAAAAAATCACAAAAAGATGATAGACGTAATAAAACAGAATTGTTACAGATTATTAAGACTTGTAAATAATCTGATCGATTCCACAAAAATCGACTCAGGCTTCCTTGAGATGCAGCTGCAGAGCTGTAATATAGTAGGTATCATAGAAGATATCACGCTATCTGCTGCTGAATATATAAAAGCAAAAGGGATTAAGCTGGTGTTTGATACGGATGTAGAAGAAAAGGTGATAGAATGTGACCCTGATAAGATAGAAAGAGTCATGCTAAATCTTTTATCTAATGCCATAAAGTATACAGGGCCTGGAGGGGCAATTACCGTTACCGTTCAGGACAATGAAAAAGCTGTTGTTGTTGCTGTTAAGGACACAGGAATAGGAATTCCTGAGGATAAGAGAGGAGTTATATTTGAAAGGTTCAGGCAGGCAGACAGCTCCCTTACAAGGGAGATACAGGGAAGCGGTATAGGCCTGTCCCTGGTAAAATCCATCGTTGAAATGCATAATGGTTCTGTATGGGTAGATAGCGAATTGGGAAAGGGAAGTACGTTTATAGTAGAGTTACCTGTGGGCAACGGATGTAGCAATGATAGCATGTTATCCCGCAAATACACTGAAGAAAACAGGTACAGTGAATATGTTGAAAGAATGAATATAGAATTTTCAGATATTTACTCAAGAGAGAAGGTTTATGATTGATTTTAGGCAGGTAATGACTTCTAAAAATTGCAAGAGTAATTTAGCCTCTTGTACAGATTAATTTAC
The DNA here is from genome assembly GCA_026414765.1 of Clostridia bacterium. NCBI lineage: Bacteria > Bacillati > Bacillota > Clostridia > Clostridia bacterium. Next base: position 119,194 of record JAOAIJ010000016.1, read on the forward strand.
AATTTTTTTACAATGTGTATATCCCTGTGTTACAAGCTGCTGATATGATCTTAACATGATATATGGAATCAAACATTTTTATACAGGGTGATATTATGAAGAGGAGAATAACTCCAAGTGTAGTAATAATTCCTTTGCTGGCTTCAGTCATATTTCTGGGGTTTATTACTTTCTGTAATACGGTCTTTATTAAGGTAAATTTAGTTCCCAAGCCGGTAAAACGCATTATCAACTGGTTTGTGGAACCGCCTGTAACCATAGAGAGGTTAGTGTTGAATAGCGATAAGGACAGGGATGGAATAAATGACCTTGAGGATATCGTAAAGGGAGCCAGAAAGGAAGTTCAAAACAAACCGAAATACAAAAGTGTGTACTACAAAGGGGGTTATCCTCCACAGCATGAGGGTGTATGTACGGATGTGATTTGGAGGGCACTCGAGAATGCCGGATATGATCTGAAAAACCTGATTGATAAGGATATACGGGAAAATACAGGGGATTACCCCAGAGTCAATGGAAAGCCCGATCCTAATATTGATTTCAGAAGGGTAAAAAATCTTGAGGTATTCTTTGAAAAGTATGCATCAGGTCTAACTGTGGAAATCAGGCCCAGGGATATAGACAACCTGAAACAGTGGCAGGGTGGGGATATAGTAGTTTTCCGCAGCCCGGAGCATATCGGGATTGTTTCTGATAAGAGAAGGAGGGACGGAGTACCTTATGTTTTGCATAATGGGGGTCCGTATGCATCTGAGAGCGATATACTTTTATCGGCAGAGGATAAGATAACTGGACATTTCAGGTTTCCGGGAAAGTAAACCAGCTATTGAAATTGCCAAATCAAAGCTGAACTAAAATTTTGGCAGGAAGATTCTATTTACCGGGTGCAATATATATGGTATTTTATTGATGTAGGGAAAATTTGGACATAGGAGAGGTTTTATGAAAAAGATTATTATTTCGGTATTTTTAGTTATTTCCATGTTGTTCGCAAGTATTTGCGGCGTTTATGCAGCTCCCGCAGCAAGCACTCAGATAACTACAGTGCTAGTAGACGGTAATGTTACAATAATGAACCCAATGCCGCAAATCATCAGTAACGAAGTGTATTTCCCGGTGGGAAGCGCGTTGACTGTTATGGGTGTCAAAGCCGGCAGCAAGAGTGTAAAGATAGGGAAGGCAAATGCAGATATTACTGTTACTAAAGCGGATAAGAAGCTTTATGCAAAGCTCAACAGCAAGTCAGCAACAGTAAATGGTAAAACAGTTAAGCTGAAAGCACCTATGATAGTTCAAAAAAATGTTTTATATATACCGGGAGAGCTTATAGGAAAATTTATTGGGAAAAAGGTAATATTCTCAAATAAACTTAAAACTGTTTCTGTAGCAGGTGAAAACGAACTCAAAAAGGTTAAGGCACTATTGGATGAAGTAGAAGCAACAATGAACAAGGTTAATGATTATAAGTTTAAATTAACCATGACCATGGATATGTTTATGGATATGGGCACTGCAAAAACCAGCATGAGTGCCGATGGCAAAGTTGATGTCGCTAACAAGAACTCATATACGTCAACTAAAATAACAACAGAGGCTATGGGACAAAGCATGGATATGGACACAGAAGCATATACAATTAATGGTGTTACATATGCAAAGAACCCGTTAACTGAAGAATGGGAGAGTTCTACACAAGAAGATATGGGTTTGAGTTTTATGTCCGGGCTTTTTGGAGAATCCTCCGAAGCGGCAACTGATGCGGCATATGTGGATGTAATTAATTCCAGCTGTAAGATAACTACTGATAAAAGCGGTAAGATAACAAAAATCAGCAGTAGTTTTCTTGGGAAAATTATTTCAGAAGGATCTTTGAAAGATGTATTTGATGGTGGAAAACCAAGCAGTATAGACGCTACATTTGAAATTGACAATGCAACAAAAACTATTACGGGTATGACGATGAATTTTTCGGGTAGTATTAATACTCAAGGTGTAAAAATGAAGTTTAATGCTAAATTTACTATGAGCATATTTGATTACAATAAAGGCGTAACTATAGAGATTCCTGACGAACTAAAAGATTGATAATATTTAAAAAAGCCTGTCAAACCTATTAAGATTTGACAGGCTTTTTTATGTCTATAGGACAAAGTAAGTTCTACATAGAATTAAACTGCCTTCTGGGGATAATCATCCATGCAATCAGGTAAGCAAGTATTCCGGTACCTGCAAATAACACAAGAACAACCCATAGAAGTCTTAGAAATGTAGCATCTATATTGAAATACTCTCCAAGGCCGCCGCAGATGCCACCGATCTTTTTATTTGTATCAGAAAGATATAATTTTTTTTCCATATTACAAACACCTCTTTATTTTATTGTTTTCATAATATAGTACGGGCAATAAAAAGATTTGTCTGACTATAACCAATTATTTTCTTTTTTCTCAAGGAGGTTGCCGTTCTATATCCTGGGGCAACAAAAATTGCTAAATTTCCTCGATAAAAATAAAATTAACCCCAAAATATGCTGAACATCATACGAATAATATGATTAACTGACATAAATTCCAACCTGTATATCCGTTTCGAAACTTCTATTTTAGTACTTGCAAAATATGCTGAATTCAAAGGATGGTGTTTTATATGTCAGATTTGAAAAACTGCAGAAAATGCGGAAAGGTTTTCAGTTCAACCGATGGAAGCATACTTTGCAGAAGCTGCTCCAGGGAAGAAGATGAGGTGTTCAAGCCTCTGAGGGAATATATACACCACAATCCGGGAACTACTGTTTATGAGCTGTCAAACAAATTCAATGTAAGTATAAAAAGAATAGAAAACTATATACGGATGGGAAGGCTGGAGGTAGTATAACTTGCTATCATGGAGCTTCATATGCCATCCCCTATACCAACGTTGTTTTATGGAATTATTATATTTATCTTTACTTAATATTTCAACCATATACTCTTCATTTTGAACACCCTCCTCTACAATAACAGCTATGCACAAACTGCTAAAAATTTAGTGCTGAAATCAGATTTTATGATACAATACTATTAATAAGTCCTTTCTTTACAGTGTTCTGATTTTTCTGTTATTAAGCTTGACTGAGTGGTATATATCACTAGGCTGTTCTAACCAACAAACAGTAACTGCCGTTGCAATTAGCCGTAAAAATTTAAGGAGGAACGTATTATGTTCAGATGGAGAGATGAATTTAAAACAAATGTGGAAGAGATAGACAAACAGCATAAGAAATTGTTTGAAATAGGGGGAAGGTTGTATGATTTGGTCTCTTTGGGCAATCAGTACGACCACTATGATGAGATTATGTCAATCCTGGATGAACTGAGGAAATATACCGAGTATCACTTTTCATATGAAGAAAAGCTGATGCAGGATCAGGGTTATGATAAACTTGACATACACAAAATAGAGCATGACTTTTTCATAAAGAAAATAATGAAGCTTGAAAATCTTAATATTGATGAAAATCAGGAGGAATCCCTGATGAAGATAATTACTTTTGTAGCAGACTGGATATCCTCACATATAATAAAAACTGATATTCAGTACAAGGGATTCTTCAACTCAAAAGGTGTATTTTAAGCAAAGCAGCCATACTAAACCTCATAAGACTATCTAAAAAGCTTCTCAAACAGATAAATCAGAATAAACCGGCTTTGACAGGGCACACATTATCAGTGTGTCTTTCAATTTTGGTATGTTTTGCTTTTCATCGGCCAGATGTATCAGATTGTAACGGGCACTCCATTTTTATGGTAAATAAAACTATTCCCAAAAACATCAGGATAAATATATAATATTAATTACCTGTTTGTAGATATGCCATTGCGTGGGGTCGTAGCAACATGTAATCGGTAGTACAAAAAATTTGAGGCGGTATGAGAAAGTGGGAGGTTAAAATGTCTGAGGAAATAAATATTACTATTAAGAATCTTATAGTACATATTCTTGATAATAACTTGCACATGCCTGTAATATCGGATCAGGAACATCCTGAGGATGAGGAAATCGACGAGTTTGTCAAAAAACATATATTGAAAATTCTGAAGGATGAAAACCTGAAAACAGCCAGGTTTATCGGTGAGAATAATAAAATGAGGGAGCTTTCTGAAAGTATAGCGATGAACAATTCCCAATTCAAACCTGTGACTGATGAGATAGCCGTCGAACTGTTCGGAATAATGCAAAAACACGTAGACATACCTTCAGCAGATTTGCTGTGTACATTTTTCGAACTGGATGCAGCTCCACATCTGGCAGTGCTTAAGTTCAATTATAAGCCTTCATATATCCATTATGTTCAAACACTTCAGGCGGGAAGAGTAAACTCTATTGTCAAGCAAAAGACCTCCCTGCCTACTGAAGGACAAAAAGTAGAGGAGTGTGCAATAATCAATCTGTTTAGCCTGGATATAAAGCTGATTGAAAAGAAATATGAAATAAACGGAGAGAAGGAATTTTACTTTTCTACACTTTTTTTGAACTGTACAAGCGATCTGTCTTCAAAGGAAAAGGTAAAACTTTTCAAAAAAGCTACAGAAAGCTTTAATAAGCAGTACTTTGAAGAGGATTTCTCGAAAACCATAGAAATAAGGCAGGCAGTGACGGAAAGCCTTGATCAGAATGCTGTAGTGGATGTAGTGGAGGTTGCAGAAAATGTTTTCAGACAGAATCCGGAATTAAAACAAACCTATGTAGAATATGTAGAAAAAGCGGGTTTGAGGGATAAGACTTTTGAGGTCAGTGAATCCGTTGCAGACAAATCTTTCAGGAGACAAAGGATAAAGACAGATACGGGGATTGAGATAAACCTTCCTATAGAATATTATAAAGACAATGATAAACTGGAATTCATCAACAATGTAGATGGGACAATATCCATTGTAATAAAAAATGTAGCAAGAATTATGGACGCTTAGACTAAAGGGTTCATGGAGGCAATTCCGCTGCTTAACTCAATAAAGCGGAAGAAGTGTCTCCATGAGTCTGTTATGTTCTGAATCTATAGCCGGCACCCCATACGGTTTCAATGTACTGCGGGTTAGAGGGGGTGGATTCTATCTTTTCTCTTATCCTTGCTACGTGGACAGTAATAGTTGATGCATCTCCCAGAGCATCCAGACCCCATATTTTTTCAAACAGCTCCTCCCTGTCAAAAACCCTGTTGGGGTTTTGTACAAGGAAAAGCAGAAGTTCAAACTCTTTCTGTGCGAGGTTTACTTCCTTTCCATTTACAAAAACCCTTCTCGAATCCTTTTGTATTTCCAGACCTCTTACGGTAAGGCTGCTGCCCTTGATGTCATTACCGCCATATTTGCTTTTCAATCTCTCATACTTCTGGATATGCGCATTTACTCTGGCAACCAATTCGCCGGGAACAAAGGGTTTAGTAATATAGTCATCAGCTCCGAGTCCCAAGCCCTTTATTTTATCTATCTCATCCTTTTTTGCGGACACAAGCAGTATAGGGATGTCCTTGGAATCCCTGACCCTCTTTAATATCTCCAGACCATCAATCTCAGGAAGCATTATATCCAGTATTATCAGATCATATTCTTCATTTTCTATGCTTGCCAGGCCTGCAACACCATCACTGCATATGTTTACTGCAAAACCGTTGATTTCAAGGTAATCTCTCTGAAGTTCAGCTATTCCCTGATCATCCTCAACAATCAATACTTTTTTCATATAGGTGTCTGAGCCTCCCTTTACTTATGTTTTTAAGCGATATCATTATGCTCGTACCTTCTTTCTCCTGACTGGTAGCCCATATTCTACCATTGTGGCCTTCGATTATCTGCTTTGCAATAGCAAGCCCCAGCCCGCTTCCCTTTATTTTGCTCCTTGATGAATCTGTCCTGTAGAATCTGTCAAATATATGAATAAGGTGCTCTTTATTTATTCCCGGGCCATTGTCCCGTATCTCAATTATTATATTAGAGCTGGACTCCCGAAGGATAATCCGGATTTCTCCATCTGTCCTGTTCATATACTTCCTTGCGTTGTCAATTACATTGTCAATGACTCTTCTTACCTTTTCACGGTCGATAAGTACATATGCAGCGGGTGTAACTTTGCTTTCAAATATGAGGTTTATATTTGCTTTTTCCAGCTCCGGTCCGCATTCTAACACACAATCCCGAAAAAATCTGGAGATATCTGTTTCCTCAAAGTTAAAGGGTATTTGACTCAGATCAAGTCTGGAATACAGGAGCAGATCGTCTATCATTGAGTCTACCTGGGAAGCTTTGGAATATATGGTTTTTAGATATTTTTCAATCTTTTCGGGAGTGTTGGCAACCCCGTCAATTATACCATTCACATAACCTTTTATAGATGTTATGGGGGTTTTCAAATCATGGGAAATGCTTGAGACAAGCATTTTTCTGTTATCATCATATTTCATTTGAGTGTGTACCGATTCTTTGAGTTTTAGCCTCATCTGCTCAAATGATTTGCATAAATCCCTGATCTCTTCATCCCCATCTTCTATAATCTCATAGTTCAGGTTGCCGCAGCTTATTTCTCCGGCTGCTGTCTTTAATTTTTTCAGAGGCTTGGAAATACTTTTTGATAACATAAGTGACAATAATATATTTGTTATTACAAATGAAGTAAGAAAAACGATTACTGTGAACACTAACAGGTTATCAAACGCTATACCCTCTTTTTTAAGTTCAGCGAGAAAAATGGCACTGCCTTGATTGCCATCCTCGAAAGCAAGGGGTACGATTTTAATTATATAGGAAATACCGTTTAAGTCGATTGAATCACTGAACAAACCGCTTTTTACCAGGGAAAGACATTTTTCTATATCAATTTTGCTGAATTCCCTTGTAGAGAACACTATCTTACCTTCTTTTAGTGTGACAATATCTGCGCCTGCACCGGTAAGCCTTGAAGCAAGGAATTGCTGAAAATCCTTTTCTGTAAGCATATCACATTTCCGCTGGACCAGTAGGCTATCTGCCTTGAACAGCTCATATCTTCGCTCGGCAAGATGTTTTACACTGCCGTAACCGATTTTGATATCCAGCAAATTTGAGCTCACAAATATATAAACAGACGCTGCGGCTATTGTTATTAATACCGGAAGAATGAATACAGTGGCATTTGATATGACTAAACGGTTTTTTAATATCATATATTCACCTATTATAAGTCTCTCTTATCAAAAAGGTAAAATCCTGCTGTAAAAGACATTATAGCATATCCAAGCATTATAAGAAACAGTCTGAACACCTTAAAGACAGGGATGTCATTTGCTATCCAGAGGTTGTACCAGCCCAGCATCGAGGTGGCAAACAGGCTTGAGTACTGGGAGAATACATAACCTAAAGCTTTAAATACTATAAACATCAGTATGGACAGGAAAAAGACAGCAGAACCGCTTTTGAAAATATTTGCAAAAACTGTAATTGTCAAAGCCAGCGTCATAACAGGCAATGCAGTAACCGTATATGAGAGGATTATCCTTAAAATCCCTCCGGGTGTCAGTGAATTTGTATTAAAAAGCAATCCTGCAACAGTAGATAAAAGCATTACTACAAAGAGGTTTGCCAGGACGAAGAAAGTAATGGCAGCTATCTTGGATGAAAATACCTTGAACCTTGTAACGGGTCGTGTAATAATGACCTTCATGCTGTTTTGTGAAAACTCTCCGGTAAAAATATCTATTGTAACAAGAGCAGTAAAAAGAGGCAGTATTGTATTCACAAAGAGGGAAAGTACAAGGATGGGAAACTGAGTACTGCCTGCCGCCCTTAGCCCCAAACCGTTTCTTACTCCTATTACTGCAAGCTGTCCAAGGACAATTACTACAAGAGAGATTATGACTATTACTACGGCCTTTTTCTTTTTATACATTTTTTCTATTTCGTTGACAAATGATGCCTTAAATGCTTCCATTCCTTTCTACCTCGCTTATAAAATAGTTTTCCAAGGATGCATGATTCTTTAGAATATTCTCTGTGTAGTCCACACTCAGGATTTTTCCGTCTATTACTATTCCGATCCTGTTACAGGTAAGTTCTACATCATGTATCAAATGGCTGGAAATGAAGAAGGTTGTATTATTTTCCTCCGAAAGCTTCTTTATCAGCTTTCTCATTTCTATCATACCCTCCACATCAAGGCCGTTTAAAGGCTCATCAAGTATGACAAGCTCTGGTCTGGACAAGATTGCAGCAGCAATCCCCAGTCTTTGCTTCATACCGAGCGAAAAGTTTTTTGCTTTTTCCGACTTGTATTTTAAGAGACCTGTTATTTCCAGTACTTCATCAATCCTCTTGTTATCTACATTGCTATAATATCTTGAAAACTGCTTCAGGTTTTCATACGCGGTCAGGTAGCTGTAGGATTCTACGGTCTCAATTATGCATCCCACCTTCTGCATCGCTTTTTCAAAAGAATCATTTATGCTGTGTCCGAATATCTTTACATCTCCGCTGTCTGCCTCCATCAGTCCTGTCATTATCTTCATGGCTGTAGTTTTGCCTGCTCCGTTTGGACCAAGAAAACCAAAAACGTCTCCTCTATAAATCTCAAGGCTGACATTCCTTATTCCTCTATTATTTTTGTACACCTTGTTTAAATCAATTATTTCAAGAACCTTCTCCATATACCCTCCAAAATCAACATTTATGAATACAACCGTTACCCCTTTTCCCAATTGGTGAAAAGGGGTAACGGTACATCAGTACTGTACTATAGTCTGATTAATCAAATACCCTTGAGAAGCCATAATTGAAACGGTCAGGAGCACTGCCTCCAAGGTTTATTTGTGATCCGTTTGAATCAAAGTATATTTCTGAAAGGTTGTAGCCTTTTTCTTTATAAGTAAATTGCGCACTATAAGGATTTTGTATTTCGGCCGTAAAGTCGAAGGACACAGCTCTGCCGGCATATTGCTCCTTGTACTCGTCCTTGTAAACTTCATAGTATTTTCCTGTTATGCTTTTGCCATCTATACCGGATATTACTACAAATCTTTCGCCAAGCTTGACAAAGGCGTTTTCCTTTTCAACTACTATATCATTTTTGTATGTTCCGATGAATTTCTTTGATATAGTCTTTTCATCAAATGGTGTTTGAGTACTTTTTTCTACTTTCTTACCGTTTAAATCAGGTTTTTCCACTAAAGTTGAATTTATATCGGATAACTTGAGCAGGATTTCTACTGTCAAATCATGTGAGACTGCCTGCTCATCCTTACCTGATAAAGTTCCTGTTGCAAGTATACTTTCAATAACGCCCTCTTCACTCAGAGCTACTTTTGTATTAAGGTTTTTTATAAAAATGTCATCCTTCAACTGAGGAATAGGAGGTTCATTGTTGCGCATATTTCTACTTGATGCCTCTTGCTTAAAACCAAATGATATTACTGCGTTGATAAGAGCGGGAATCTGAGTTTCACTCAGAGAAGCTGAAAGTTCTTTGCTTCCATCCGTTTTGTCATTAATTATTATATAGTCTTTGAGGTTGCCTATAAGTGCATCAGCGATTTTTTCAATATCTTTTGCTCTGTCATTTTCAAATGGATTTTCGAATATAGGGTGTTCATTTTTCTTTGTAAATTCACTGATATAGTAAGTATCGCTTTCATTGTTATACCATAGTGAGCAGTACTGATCCCTGTAGAATAATGTATTAGCTTTTGAACCGCCTGCCATTTCAGTAGTTCCGGTATCCAGGGATCTTTTGTTTACATTATCATATTTTGATAAACTATTGACTGAGGCTAGGATTTTATCATTATCTTTTATAGTAGTATAACCTTCCAAAGTAAAGTTCTGATAGCTTTTACTGCAGTTCTGGAATGTATTCTTCACTGCATCTTTGAATTCGTCATACCCCGTTCTGGCAGCTATATCGGCAAACACGGTTGTGCCGAACAACGCAACACCGACACAGAAGCTTAAGGCCATAACCAGTTTTTTGTTCTTTTTCATTATAACTACTCTCCTTATAAATAAATTGGAAGTACTCCCTACAATATAATTTTAAAACATACATATTGAATTAATCTAACATAAATATTAACAATGTATTAACAAAAATAAAAGCCTCCATACAAAAGTTTGTATGAAAGCTTTTTTCCAAATCCTAATACATATATTTATTCTGAGACAGTATCCTTTACCGGTATTTTTACAAAGAAGGTTGTTCCTTTGTCTTCTTTTGTTTCAAACCACATATCACCCATGAAGCTTGATTTTATTACCGAGTAAGATATATAAAGGCCGAAACCTGTGCCATTTTTACCTTTATCGGTTATCATTTCCTTAAAGAGCTTTTGTTGGATTTTTTTTGATATTCCTTTTCCGTAGTCTTTTACACTGAAAATAACGCATTCTCCTTCTTGGACGGCTTTTAGTTCAATAGTGCCTCCGTTCCCGTTGTAAGCATGTATTGCGTTTACTATCAGATTATATATTACTTGCAGTAGTGAATTTAGCTGGCCGGTTATTTTTATATTGGTTGCGGCTTCTGTTTTCAGCCTGCAATTATTACGGTTTACCTCATGCTCTGAAAGAACCTTGATATTTTCAAACAGTTCAGGTACTGTAAAGGCTCCGCTAAAATCTGTATTGAGGACTACTGCCTGATTCTTTAAAGTATCTATTATTTTGTTTACATACTCCAGTGTCGGGGTTAATCCCTCTACGCAACTGCGCATTTCAGATGCCATTTCGCGATGGTCCTGGCTGGTATAGCTCTGGTCATCTATTGCTCGTGAATATTCGTGAACGAGTCCCAAAAGTTCATCTTTTACTAGTGACACTGTCATAACAGGTGTTTTTAGATTATGGGCAATTCCTCCTATCAAAACCCGCATTGCCGATAACTTCGTAGTTTCCATAAGGTGGGCGTTTATCATTTCCTTTTTCGCGGCTTGAGAAGATTTCATTGCTAATACAACAGATTGGGCAAACATCAGCGTCGCAAGCCCCACAGGCGACAGAACTATCGTATATATTATTTGGACGGAGCGCAGTACGTCATTCAGAATAAGCAGCAGGAAAATTGTTGTGCCCAGCAGAAGTATTGATGCGCCTTCACGCTTGTGGAGGTGTGCCAGAATGAGAATATATATTGTGTATACCCCTTGAGCAACACCAGCAAACAGGTAAAAATTGATGAAAGCTACAGGGGTTGCAGCTCCGATACAAAGCATTAGCAGAGCGGAAGCCAGGTTGAAAATTTGAAAAAGCCTAATAGCCTTTTTGGGAAATTCTTTTGGGAAAAGAGTATAGAAAAATGTCACAACAGCTGTAGCAGCCACCCCATAAAGCGTATAATTTATTTTGAATAAAACAATTTCGCTTATAATACCTGTTTGCAGCAGTACGGCTTCTCCTGTTGTAATTATCCTTATTTCCATTATTAAGCATGTTATTGCAAGCAATAATGCGGATATTTCCTTCCTATGAAAAATATAAACGATGAAGTGATAGAATCCCATTATGAAGATTAATCCTAATAGGAACATATCCAGAATTAATTGATTATCTTCTGCCTCTAGGATCTTTTTCTCATCTCCCAAATACATTGATGCAGTAAATCCGCCATTTTTATCTGAGAAGTTTGACACCTGCATAACTATCTCAAGTATGTTGCTGTCATTATAAAAGACAAAAGTTAACGGAGCAGACAGGTCCTTGCTGCCGGCAGAATCTTTTGATACTTCTCCACGTGAGGCAAGCATTTTTCCGTTAATCCATAGCTTATAAGCGCTTAAAACCCTTGGGAGTCTCATAGCCAATAGGCTATTCTCATTCTTTGTCTTAATAACAAGTTTATAGGTAGCACAACCAAAGGATGGATAATTGGATTTGTTCCAATATCCCGGAATATTCAGGAATTGTTTTTGACCGGAAAGTAGGGAATCAGAGTCAATATCGGCAGGCTCCAAAAGCTTGTTCCAGTAAAACTCCCATTCTCCGTCAAGCTTGACAGGGGCACTTTCTTTGAAGTCCAATCCGCTTAAGTCAATAAATCCTTTTGATATTTTTGGGGAGTCATAATAAGAATATGAACAAGATATACTGATGAAAACTAAGAAAACTAAAAAAATAACTATAAATGCATAATATTTTTTCATAAATAATCATGCTCCTTTTTCGTGTTGTAATATACTTAACAAGTTGTAGTTTTATGTATGATCCGGGATTTGCAAGTTGCATGCTATACGTAGTATTTCAGCCGGGTGGTCAGCTATAAAATCCGGATTTCCGCCAGATAAAAGCTCCCTTGAGTCATAACCCCATGTTACCGCTATTATTGGGACTCCTGATTTTTTGCAGGATATTATGTCCCTTATTTCATCTCCAACATAAAAAGTCTCTTCTTTTTCCAATCTGTATTTTTTCATAAAACTGTTTATTGCGTAATGTTTCCCAAAAACGTTTTTGGCAGAATAAATGTTTTCAAACATATCCATGTCATTTTTTTTAAGAAATTCTCTTATGGTACCTGCTGCATTTGATGAAATGATTCCAAGCCTGAAACCTTTTGCTTTGAGTGCATATAGTAAATCTACAATTCCATCGGCAGTATGAAGTGAGTGTATATGTTTTCTGTACTTATTCAATACTTCAAAAAGGAGGGAGGGTATTTTGTGAATAGGAATGTCAAGAAGCTTGATTCTTTCTGATATAGGAAGGTTAATTAAGTATTCGATATCCGATGATGACAGCTTTTTGTAATTATTCTCGTAGGCTAATTCATTGTATAAATGGATAACTAAATCTTTTGAGTTGACAATAGTACCATCAAAATCAAATATTAAGTTTTTTATCATTATATAAACTCCTGCGCGACACCTTAATCTGATAATAGAGAATCAAAAGATATATTAAAATATTTCACCAGCATTCTCAATTTTTCGAAATCAGGCCGGGCAGTTCCTGTTTCATATGCACCTATGGTACCTTTAGCCACACCCAGGTATTGGGCTACATCATCCCGCGTTTTCCCGTTAAGCTCTCTTAAATAACGCAGCCGCTCCTCAAAAGTTAAACCATTTTTTATATTATTTTTTATTATGCTTTTTGCACCGATTTCTATTTTCATCAGTAAATCCTTCAAATCGGCACTTTTTTCAGAATATGAATCAATATCATAATTGCCAAGAGCGATTTCGTAGGGCATATTGGTTACAAAGCCTGTCAGCAAAATAGTGTATACCTTTGAAAACTGCCTTATTTTATTTACTACATCTATTCCTGTACAACCAATTAAGAAATAATCCACAATAAATAAATCAATTTTCTGATTGCTGATTATGTTGACCGCTTCGCTAGGATTATCAGTAGTAATGCAGCTATATCCTACGGCCTCGATTTTTTTCTTTAAAGCATCGAGAATGGTACGGTCATCATCCAGCAGCAAAATATGTATACTATTCTTTGTTTTTATGTCTATATTTGTTTCTATAAAGTACTTTTTTCTCATTTTTGTATACCTATTATACCATATATTAGCATAAAATCTATAAATTAATAGTAACACGCATGTAAATGTAAAGTCAATACAGTAATGTAAATTGACACCAATGAGTTTAGGTGCTATTATATACATGTAAAAATTAACAAAAGTCTATTTAAAATAGATTAGTTGCTATATATAGTAGATGGTGGCACGATAAAGGTTAATAAAATGTATGTGGAAATATTTCAAACCTTTGGAAATAGGTTGTAGATTTATGGAGGATACCCCATGACTGACGAAACACTATTTGAGCTTCAACGTAAAGTCGGAAGGGCAGAAACAATAAAACGACAGATTAATGATTTAAAGATGATTCTGGAGAGGGGCGACCAAGTCAAGATCTGGGGTTTATGCCTTTATTATGATGAGGAATGTAATGACAGCCAATACATGGATCTTCCGAATGAGGGCATAAAAGAATTCGTTGATAAATTTGTAAAAAAGCAAATTGCAATTCTTGAAAAGGAATTCAAAACACTTTAAAATGAGCGTCAGGATAATTAAATCTATATACTTATTTATTTATAAATGTTTTTATGATATAATATGACCGTGGTCATAAAATGGACCGGGTCTAGAAAAGGGGGGTGTTGCATTGTCTCTGTTTGAACAGCAAAGAGTGCATATAGGCAAATTTATACTTGATACGGCAGTTAAGATGTTTAGAGAAAAAGGTTATGAAAATACAACTATTGATTCTATTACTAAAGAAGTTGGTATTGCAAAAGGAACTTTTTATAATTTTTATTCATCGAAACAGCAGATACTTATGAAATGGGCAAAAAAAAGATTTAGCCAGCTGGACATGAGTATTGCATTTCACAAGGATAGAAGTATGGAAGATAATCTGTTTGCTCTTGCTGAATTTTTGGCAAATGCCATAAAAGACGAAGAAAAGCTTTTTAGCTACTTTATAAAAGAAGTAGCCAAAGATTATGTATATTATGCTAATAGTAAGGATTTTGACTTTATAGGTATATTTTCAAATGTCGTAGGTAGTTCAAAGGATTATGATGAAATAGTGAAGACAAATGTAAAAGTAAAAATAGACGTCTTGAATAGTTCCATGTTCATGGGTATTGTAAACTGGTTTAACTCCAAAAGCCATATAGATGGATTGGAAGGATATTTAAAAGAGATTATACGGGTATGCCTGTATGGAATAAAGAATGGGGGAGTATGAGGCAAATGAAGCTTTTATCCATAATTACATTGATTCTGGTTATTATTACAATAGGCTGCGGTTTTGCAATCCATTTTGGAGGTCAATCCTTCAGGGATGGTATTAAGGGACATATGGTGCTCGGTATTTTGACTCTGATTTCAACGCTGGTTTTATGCATTTATGTATTGGTTTGCAAATAGTAGGATTTAGAGGTATGTTATGACAAAAAAAACTGGGATTACTTCAATAGTATGTCTTGTTTTTACAATTTTATGGATTATATTAATGATTGCATTTATTGCAGGAGCACGGGAATTGAAAACATTGGAGGATGCTGTGTACCTGGCTTCAAGCAGGGGTACCCTGTATTACCTATCCTTTATAAATGCAGTATGTGTTACTGTGGCGGCTACTGTTTTCTTTGCATACCTATACCAGGATATTAAGAAGCATTATAGCGGGGCTGCTCTTGCGGGCATGGCTTTTATACCTGTATACTGTGCAATAAATCTTTTTGTATACTCTTCTCAGATTACTATAGTGCCTATACTGGCATCACATGCGGATTCGCAATACTCTGATATTTATAAGGTTATTCTGGGACAGTTTGTGCAGGGTTGGCCCGGGTCGACTGTATGGGTGCTCAATCAGCTCGGATATGCAGTACTTGGAATTCCTTCAATAGTCTTTGGGGTTTTGCTTATAAAACATATTGCTGGAGCAAAACCGGGCGGAGTACTTCTTTCGCTTAATGGTGCTGCATGTATTGCCGGAGTGGCTGGTATAGTATTTAAGAATACGTTGCTTATGATGGGGTCGGTAGTTGGGGGAGTGCTTTTTCTTTTTGCTCTGATTGCGATCGCTGTAGCTGCATTTAGACAGAGAGTGACCGGGGAGGGGCTGTCTGTGGATTTTTCTACGAGGCTGGAATAAGAACGGGCGAGAGAAATGATAATTTTAAGAAAACTTTAAGAAATAATTAAGTCCTATTTAAACTAAGCTGGATATAATTACATAATGTATTAGACAATAGTTTGAAATAGGAGTTGATAGCCAAATGAAGCATGCAATAGAAGTTAAGGATCTTTCTAAAAGCTATAAAGGTATCAGAGCTGTTGATAATTTAAGCCTATGTGTGCCGGAGGGGAAAATATATGGTTTTCTGGGGAAAAACGGTGCAGGAAAAACGACAACCATAAGGATGATTATGGGGCTTATAAGACCTGATGGAGGAGAAATAACCGTTTTTGGCAGAAATGCCAGAGAAGACAGGATATGGGCCTCCAGAAACATCGGCGGCATTGTGGAAACACCGGGTTTTTATGAGAATCTCACAGCCAGAGACAATCTGGAGATAACAACTCAGCTGTACGGGGTTGATAAAAAGCGTATAGAAGAAGTTCTAAAAATCGTTGAACTGACGGATGTGGGCAATAAAAAGGCAAAAAATTTCTCATTGGGAATGAAGCAAAGGCTTGGTATAGCAAATGCTCTCATACATTCACCCAAAATACTCATACTTGATGAACCAACAAATGGTCTGGATCCGGCTGGAATAAAGGATACCAGAGATTTTTTGCGGAATCTGTCGGAAAAGAATGGAATAACAATATTGATATCCAGCCATATACTAAGTGAAATACAGCTTCTGGCTGATTATGTCGGTATTATCGATAAGGGAAGGCTGATAGAAGAATCCGATGTGCAGTCAATAAAATCTGCGGACCAAAGCTGCCTGATGGTAGAGGTTGATGATATGCGGGAAGCAGAGATAATTCTGAAAAATATGAAGATGAGCTACAAAATAGAGGCTGAGGGTTTCAAAGTATTCTGCAGTAAGGAACTGAATCACATGATTAATAAAAACCTTGTAGCAAGGGATATTAAGGTGTTCAACCTGTCATCAGTATCCCAGAGCTTGGAAGAAAGATTCCTGTCCATTACTTCGGAGATAGGTGCTTAAAGGAGGAATATAAATGTTTAGTCTTATAAGATGCGAGTTCAAGAAATTCAAAAATACTTATATAAATTCATTATCAATGCTGGGAATGCTGGCACCATTAGGCCTGGTAGTATTGATGTTTCTGATTAACAAGGAAAACTATGTTAAATCCGGAGCGTATACCTGGGATAATTTCAATGGATACTTCAGAGTGCTGTTTGCTTTCATGGTAGGGCCGATAATAACATCTTTTGTAGCAGTGTTTGCGGTGTTTTATGAATATCAGCAGAAAACAATGAAAAATGTTGTTGCTTCACCGCATAACCGTATAAAGATAATGCTTTCGAAAATTATATACGTATATGTTCTTATATTGATACAATATGCAATAGTTGCCGTTATTAATATCCTTTGCGGATATATCATGGGATTTGAAATGAAACCCGAAATGATGTGGAACAAGAGTATAGAAATAATGATGGCAGGATTGGCAACAGTATTGCTTGTTCCGTTTATGATGTTTATAACACTGCTTTTTAAGAGCTTTATACCTGCTATGGTTATGACTGTCTGCGGAACCATAGGTAATGTAATAACCTTGAACTGGGAGCACTCATACCTTTCACCATGGTCTATCCCCGCCGATATTGTGATGATACAGTCTTCGAAGGATTTTCCGATGAAAATCGAATATCCCCTTGCGAGCATGGGTATATACCTGACTCTGTTTATGGTTCTTACGATCGTTTATTTTCACAGAGCGGACCAGAATGGGTAAGTACGTTACGGCTTGAAATTAACCTCTTGTGCTAGTTGATTTTTTATATAAAGTTTCATCAATATGCTCTAAATCACTACACAAGCAATTCTAACCAACTGTCACAACAAGTTAGTTTAATATTTTGTGAGGTAAATTCAATGAAATATATAGGGAATAGTTCCTCGAATATTATCAGGGGAATAAAAGAAAGTACAGCATTGGTTCTGGTATTGATAGTTCTTTTTTCCCTATTTGTCTTGTTAATATTGCTTCTGCTTCCGGTGATGGTACTGGAATCGGTGCAGAGGAAGAAAAGGCGGCTGGGATGGTAGGATTCTCTTATCAAAAGGCTATGGATTTTTTGAAAGATTAAAAAGGTCAACGGATGATGGAGCATGCGGGAACATGAGCAGATTTGCAGGTGCTTAAGGAAGACGGAAAGGGGAAAGTTTCTTACATGGCACTTGCGAAAGAATAAGGCAGTATGACAGTTATATTAGCAAGGCTGATCTTTATCTGGCTCTATAGTTACTGGATTTTTTTAGGATTTAGGTATTGGGGATATAGATAGATTGTCTATATCCAGGAGGATTAAGATGGAATATAAAAACGAGATATATAAATATTTGGCATGTATCATGTTTCTGCTTTTATTACTCATAAGTTTGTTTCTTCCCCAAGGTGCTAAAGCACTTGAAAATGAAGCAGCTTTTCAGAGGATATTTTACAGTAGTCATGCTTAATTTTCGAAAATGGTGTATAATTTAAAGGTATCTTATCCAGGAGGACTGAATTCATGGCGGGAGAAAAAGTTTTGGTAGTGGATGACGAACAGGAAATCCGTGAGCTGATAGCAAAGTACCTTTCCAGAGAAGGTATGCAGATTCACCAGGCGGAGTGTGGACTAAAGGCTTTAGATGCAATATCCCAAAAAGATTTTGATCTTGTTGTTCTGGATATAATGATGGGTGATATGGATGGTTTTGAGGTGCTGAGGGAAATCCGGAAGCATAAGTCTTATCTGCCTGTTTTATTTCTGAGTGCAAGGCAGGAGGACCATGACAAAATACTTGGCTTCGGATTGGGAGCAGACGACTATGTCACTAAACCCTTCAGCCCTGCAGAGCTTACTGCCAGAATAAAGGCTCACATAAGGCGGAGCAGAGTTTTCAGGACTTCTGTTGAAGAAGAGGAAACCCTTGTAAAAGGTGAATTGACTCTTGATGTCAAATCATATTTACTATCAAAAAATGGACAGCATATAGACCTTTCTGCAAGAGAATTGAAACTGCTCAAATTCTTAATGGAAAATCCGGGCAGGGTTTTTACCAAGGCTCAAATATACAGAAATGTATGGGATGATGATTTTTATGATGACAACTCAGTAATGGTATACATAAGTCATCTAAGGGACAAGATCGAAGATGATCCCAAAGCTCCGTTGTATATTCAGACTGTACGGGGGATTGGCTATAAGTTCGGGGTGCAGTAGGGGGTTGCTTCTATGAAGCTGAGGTCAAAAATCATTGTTGTATTTATAATTTCCATTATCATATCTGTAATTGTCTTCATATTTGTTACTGCATACTTGCTAAGTCATGGCTTGTGGAGCGGTTTTACCCAATATGATATGAATAAGGCCGTCAGAGAGGTAGAAAAAGAGATCATTTCTGCAGACTCTATAGACAAGTCAAAGGTTAGTCCGATATTCAAACAAAAAGAAAAGAAGTATGAGGGAATGATATTTGAGCTTCTTTCCAAGGATATGGAAATAATATATTCTACCAATGGAATAGAGCGGAAGTTTACGACGGGAAGATTATTGGAAGCATTGTCCTATCATGGCTCCTGGGATCAAAAGGAATGGTTGGCTGCCAGGGAAGTGACGCTTATGGGAGGGCAAAAAGGGGTTATACTTGTTTTAGTGCCACAGGATGAGTTTATGACCATGATTCTGGCAGTAAACGGAGTAAGGGGTGCAGGCGTGATGGGAATTATATTCCTGGTGGGTCTGGGTATTACTCTGGTTGTATCAAGTGTTTTTGCAGTACTTTTTACTATACGGATTTCCAGAAGGTTTTCGCAGCTTTATAACGGTATTAACAGCTTTGAGTTGGGAAATCTGGACGTATCTATCCCTGATAACTCAAGGGATGAACTGGGGAAGCTTGCAAGGAATTTTAACAATATGTCCGGGAAACTGAAAAAACAATTTGATCAGGATAAAGCCTTTCAGGAGGAAAGAAGGAAGCTTGTCTCAAACATATCCCATGACCTCAGAACCCCTCTGACATCCATAATAGGTTATTCGGAGTCTCTGGAAAACGGTGTTTATGAGAATGAGGAGGAGCGCAATAAATATATAGGAATCATTCGTAGAAGGGCTTTATACATGGAAAAGCTTTTGGGAGAACTTTTAGAGTTCTCCAGAATGGAGTCGGGTAACTTTGAGCTTGACAGAAGTAAAAATGATCTGGCGGAGCTTTGCCGGGAGCTGCTGATAGAGTATATGCCCATACTGCAGGATAAAGATATAGAGCTTAATGCGGATATTCCCGATTATCCCGTACCGGCGGAATTTGACCGGGATAGGATTTCCAGGGTTTTGAGGAATCTAATGGACAATGCTGTAAAATACGGTTGTGAGGGCAGATATATAAGCTTATCGGTAAGAGATACTGAAAAGACTGTACAAGTTGAGATTGAAGACAGAGGAAACGGAATCGAAAGAGAGCATGTAGAAAGGATATTTGACCGTTTTTACAGGGCGGATAAAAGCCGGAATACCAGGGATGGAGGAATGGGTCTGGGACTTGCTATCGCTGATGAGATAGTCAGAAGGCACGAGGGCAGGATAGAGGTTAAAAGCGAAATCGGACAAGGGACAAAGTTTACTGTATTTTTACCTAAATGATTCTTGCATATAAAGAAGGCTGTGGGTGTTGTCACCCACAGCCTTTACAGTTATTTTGCTAGGCCCAAAAAAGACTCTGCGATCTTTATTGCATTTTCCTTTGTGAGTTCATATTTCTGGTATGCATAGGAATTTATCGAATAATGCAAGTCAATTGTGTTCCACGAAATAGCATGAAGCTTTATTACTCCTTTGGGCTTCTGTGTCAAATCGGCAGTTTTTATACCGTCAACAACCTTCGTAGGATAATCGGGGAATGCAAATTCCTGCCATATGCCTGTGTACTCTCCGATTTTTACGCTAGAGCCATTATTTGAAGAAGTATGGGTATCTGTGAGTTTGTCTATGCTTGTAAATATAGTATTACCAGTATCAGATACATAGGTAGCAAAAACACTGAGCCTGGGGTCATAGTCCTTAAGTTTCTCAAATTCGCTGCTGTCATTTATAGCTTTCAACATACTTGCCTGAAGACTTTGTGCAGTGATATAGTCCATCTCTTTGCCTAAAGACAGTGTAAGAGCTTTATCTTTTAGTGCAAATTCCCCATACAATTTTTGGGGGAAGCTTACTTTGTAGCCCAGCAACTTTGATAGTGCTTCATCACTCAGGCTTGTTGTGGATGAAACCGATGAAACCATTTCTGATTCGGAAGCATCTTTTTCAACTACCTTGTAGTCGTCTCCCGTTCCCTCTACTACAAATATTGTTTTTATGGCATCGATAGTATCCAGTGCTATTGCTCTTACAGTTGGAGAGAATATCGCTGAAACGCCTAGGATAACTGCAAGACTGAGAGAGAAGGCTAATACAGTTCTTGTTATGTTTTTTGCGTAGCCGGGTATCGGTCTACCCTTTTTACCCTTAATATTCTCTTCGATCCGCAGGTACATATCATCAGGTGCTTCAATCTTCACAAGCTCTGTTGAGAGTACCTGTTTTATATTATCATCCAGCTGATCATTATTAATCATTATTCATACACTCCTTTCCACTATGTGCAAAATCGAAAAGCTCTTCATGGGTTTGTTTTGTCAAACTCTTTTTTATCTGCAGCCTTGCCTGGAAGAGTCTGGATTTAACAGTTCCCTGAAAGCAGCCCATTATTTTTGAGATGTCTTTTATTGTCATATCATTGTAGTAGTAAAGGACAACCGCAGTTCTAACAGGAACGCTTAAGCTCCCTAGGGCATTCCTGATAATCAGGTTTCTTTCCCTAACTTCTACGGTTTCTTCTACGGATTCCTGAAAAGTGGGTATATCTGTATCTTCAAATATATTTTCGACAGGTAAGATTTTTTTAGATTTATTTACCATCCTCCAGCCTGTGCGCACCAATATGATGTAAAACCACCTGTAAAAGGTTTCTGGAGTACGTAGCGATTTCAGCTTCATATATGCTTCAGTAAAAGCTTCCTGCACTATATCCTCAGCAGTGGTTTTATTGCCTGAAATATAGTATGCTGTCCTCATTGCGCGACCAATATATAATCTGTACAGTTCATTAAAAGCTTCCATATCTCCCAGCTGGCATTTGCGTATTATGTTTATTTCCTCCACGTTTTCTTCCCCTTTCGTATTTGGAGCTCCCTTGTAATATATGTGGAAATAGTCTTCAATCCGGTTCACTTTTTATTAGACTTTTTTACTTCTTTACAAAATACATGGTTAAAGCATTCAATACTGTATATTTAATAGATTTGATCATTAAAATTTATTTTATAATACTACCTGTGTGTGCGAGGGTATCTATGTGGTTATTATACAATATTGTATTAATCCGTGTTTAAGTATTTCAACATAATTATAAGCTTTTTGATAGGAAGTAAACTTTCGGCCTCAAATATTTTATTTTTCTTGACAACCAAATATACCGAGTGGTATATTTGGTGCATGGATAAAGCGGAGAGAACTAAGAAATACATAATTGAAAAAGCATCGCCTATTTTTAACAGGAGGGGCTACCATGGAACTTCCCTGTCGGATTTAACGGAGGCGACAAAACTCACAAAAGGTAGTATTTACGGCAATTTTGACAATAAAGATGACCTGGCTATAAATTGCTTTTTATTTAATGTTGACAAAATTACTGATGAAATCAAGAGTAAAATTGCAGCAATAAAGAACCCTATTGAAAAGTTATATGTTTTTCCGAATGTATATAGGAGGATTTATAAATCCATTTTGGATAATGGTGGTTGTCCTATTGCAAACACTCTTATTGAGGCTGATGATACTCATCCGCTTCTAAATAATCTTGCAATTGATGTAATTCATGGACTGGAATGCAATATAGCTTCTATTATTGAGGAAGGTAAGGCTTCCGGGGAAATTATTGAAACTGTAAAATCTCAAAAGACTGCCCAAGTTATAATAACCCTATTTGAAGGGGGTATCATTTTGGCAAAGGCTACAGGTAAAGACAGCTTTATAATTGGGGCGATAGAACAGGTTGAGAGTATTATCGGGTCGTTAGAAAGATAGCTTTTTTTGGACAAAAATATACCGATCGGTATTTTTGTAAATATTAACTTGAAAGGAGAATAATGATGCCAATCGCGACAATCAAAACAATTAGAGGTGCTCTATCAGAAGAACAGAAACTGGAGCTGCATAAAAAATTCGCTGATTTAATGGTTGAAATTGAAGGAAAAGGGAATGAGGAGTTAAGAAAATACGTTATTTTGGCCATTGAGGAGGAGGAGCCTATTAATATGGGAATCGGGGGTTCTACGGCAACATTGGAGTTTGTAAAAAGACTGACTCAGTTTTAGGTAAGTGGGCATGTTCTATGTAAAAGCTATATCCGGTACCGGATATAGCTTTTACATTTATATAAGATATACAAGATGGATAGAGTATTTTTGCCTGCAATATCTATTTTTTATTTATACTTGACTATCTGTTTTACATAATATACCATTGTGTTATAGCTGTAGTATTCATTATCGGCTTTCAATAATAGAGGTGCAATATAAAAATGCCTACTAAAAAATCTTGATTCAAGTACAAAAGCTGCCGGTATCGGAAGGGCTGATGATGAAGGGAGAAGATATGAGTATTATGAATATCATCGGAGTATTAAATAAAGAACATGAATGTGTCAGTAAATCTTACTTGTCCTTACGACGTTGGATAGGTATATTGGGAATATTACTGCCTTTGATTAATATATTAGGGGGATGGTTTATTTCCCGCATACCTGTCCAAAGTACTATAAGTTCGTATTATTACACCAATATGAGAGATTTCTTTGTTGGTATATTATGTGTGGTATCTTTATTTTTAATTACTTATGACGGGTATAACAGGTTTGATCAACTTATCACCAGTGTTGCAGGGGTTTTTGGACTGGGGGTCGCTATAATTCCATGCAGGAGCGAACAGTTTCCAATGCCGGAAGTGGGATTATTGCGGCTAAGTATGCCTCTGTCCGATACACTGCACCTTATATGCGCTGTGGCGTTTTTTACCTTATTGGCAATAATCTCGATATTCCTTTTTACTATGACAGGCCAGGAAAAACAGATAACAAAACAAAAACGCTGGAGAAATATTATATATGTCATATGTGGTGTTACAATGTTACTCTCGCTGCTTGGTGCAGTGCTTTGTTTGCAGTTCATGCCCAAGGAAATGATAGACAAATATAGAGTGATATTAGTGTTTGAAACATTGGCTTTATTCTCGTTTGGGATATCATGGCTGATTAAAGGGGAAACCCTCATAAAAGATAGAGTATAGCAATATTCAGAAGTGAAGATCCGGATAGTATCTATATGTGAAAAAAATTACATAAACATGGAATACTTTAACACATAAAATAAGAACTGTCCGGAATGAACAGTTCTTATTTATTAGAAAAAAGTATCAAACACTGGAGGATAATTATTCTTTAATACTTGGAACATCTATATTTATGTCAACATCACCTTCGTAATCAATGCCCTTAAGCCCAAAACCGAACAGTTTGAAGAAATCCTCACGGTAACCCTTTATATCTGAAGTAGCTTCAAGGTTTTCTGTAGTCACTTCATTCCATGCCTTCATTACCAGGTTTTGGACATCGTCCCTCATTTCCCAGTCATCTATGCGGATACGGCCCTTTTCATCCAATCCCAGTTTGCCGGAGTAAAGGCTGTCTGCAAAAAGACGGTACATTTGCTCAATGCAGCCTTCATGGATATTCATATTTTTCATTACTTTAAAAAGAAGTGATATATATAGCGGTACAACAGGAATAGCGGAACTTGCCTGTGTCACCAAAGCCTTATTCACAGACACATAAGCTTTTCCCCCTATAGTCTTTAGCTGGTTGTCTATATTCTGTACTGAAAACTCAAGATGGTCTTTTGCTCTTCCTATAGTTCCATCCCTATATATGGAATGAGTAATCTCAGGTCCTATGTAGGAATATGCGACAGTAACAACATTATCTGCAAGGACATCTGCGCTTCTGAGAGCTTTTATCCACATCTCCCAGTCTTCTCCGCCCATTACCGCTACAGTTTGCCTGATTTCTTCTTCATTTGCCGGTCCTACCGTAATGTCAGTGACTTCACCGCTGTGGAAGTTTACAGTTTTGTTTGTATATGCTTTCCCTATGGGCTTAATAACGGAATTCAAAGTTTCTCCCGTATCAGGGTGAATGCGTCTCGGAGACGCAAGACTGTAAACGATAAGATCAACTTTCCCAAGATCTTTCTTAATTAATTCAATTGTTTTTTCTTTTATTTCATTTGAAAAAGCATCGCCATTTATACTCTTTGCGTATATTCCACTTTCCTGTGCAGCTTTTTCAAAGGCTGCCGAGTTATACCAGCCTGCGCTTGCTGTACGAGCCTCGGAAGCAGCTTTTTCAAAAAAGACACCTATGGTGGCAGCTCCTGAGCCAAATGCAGAAACAATACGTGATGCAAGGCCATAACCTGTTGATGCGCCGATTACCAGTACTTTCTTAGGACCGTTTATGCCGGGCTGTCCTTTTACGTATTTTATTTGTTCAAGCACATGGCTTGCACAGCCTGTGGGATGCGCAGTCGTACATATAAAACCTCTGACCTTTGGATTTACTATCATTCTAAACACTCCTCCAACTGATTAAGTATAGACTATTTATTTACATGTCAGGCTAAGTAAATTTTATTCCCAGAAGCAGACGTTGCGAGTATTAAGATGCTGTGTAATTCAGTTGGGATCAAATCAAACTCACTTCGTTCAGACTTTGATTTGACTTCTCCTCACCCGGATTAACAGGCTCTAAACTCTCTACGAACATGTCTAGCCAGAAAATTTACTAAGCTGGATTTACAGGTTAAGTTTATACGTTCTATTTTTATATTGTGAATTATATCATAAAATATTTATTATTACCAGCTCATAATACTTGTTGACAGATTTACTGAATATGGTAAAATTAAATAGTTCGAAAAAAATCGAACTGAGGAGTGGGAAAATGGGCAGAATTATAAATGACAAAGCTTTAGATGTTTTCGTTGCTCTGTCGGATAAAACCAGACTGAATATTGTGAGAGAGCTTTTAAACGGTGAAAAGCCTTGTTCTGAATTGATTCTTAAGTTCAATCTGAGTAAATCCACCTTTTCGCACCATGCAAAGATACTTTCCAGAAGCGGGCTGGTGAGTTTCAGACGGAAGGGCAAGTTTTTGTTTTTTTCGCTGGACGGCTGTTTCATAAACTACTCACTCCGGTTATTAATGCAGGGTGATGAGCTGAAGACAGGGGAAAATACACTCGATTGAGCGTTATCTATATCAAAATATGAAAGGAATGATTAAGATGGGTTTACTTTCAAACAGGAATATATTGATAATGGGTGTAAGAAACAAGTGGAGTATTGCCTGGGGAATTGCAAAAGCTGTATATGCGGAAGGCGCAAATCTGATTTTTACATATCTCGGCGAAAGAGAGAAGGAGAGTATGGAAGACCTGGTTTCCTCACTTGGAAATCCTGCTGTGCTAAAGTGTGATATTACCTCCGATGAGGAAATAGATAATCTCTTTAAGGAAATAGAGGCCAAGTATGGGATTTTGCACGGCCTTGTCCATTCTATTGCATATGCCAGAACCGAGGACATCCAGAATGGTTTGATAAACACTTCTAGGGACGGGTTTGCTCTTGCCAATGATATAAGTGCCTATTCCCTCACTGCAGTGAGCAGAAGAGCAAAGGACTTGATGGTTGAAGGGGGAAGTATTGTCACACTTACATACATGGGAGCAGAAAAAGTTTTCTCGGGATATAATGTAATGGGAGTGGCAAAGGCTGCACTTGAAGCCAGTGTAATGTATCTGGCCTCAGACGTAGGGCCTCACGGAATAAGAGTAAATGCCATATCTGCCGGACCGATAAAAACAATGTCGGCAAAAGGGGTTAAAGATTTCAGTAGTATACTTGATGCTTCAGATCAAAAGGCTCCTTTGAGAAGGAGAATAGATCATGATGATGTGGGCGGACCTGTGGTATTTCTCCTGAGTGATATGTCAAGAGGTATAACAGGAGAAGTGATACATGTGGATTGCGGACTAAACATAATGGGAATATAAAAAGTGTCATGCAAAATAAAGTGTTGTATAAAGACAAAATAATTGAATATACCATAATATTAAGTAATCGGAAGTCTGTAGGAATATCTGTCAGTGTAAAAAACGGCGTGAGGGTATCGGCTCCACACTGGGTTGGCAGAAAGCAGATTGAAGATATAGTAAACCAAAAAGCGGAGTGGATTGCAAGGAAGCTTGAAGAGCTTTCGGAAAGGCAACCTGCCAGCATCAGAAAAGAGCTGGCAGATGATACTGATCTGCTATACCTGGGAAGGATTCTTTATCTCAAACTCGTCGAAGATAGAAACATAAAAAAATCCTCCCTCAGAACTGCCGGGGATATGATTATAATTACGCTGCCCAACGGGCTGGGAAAAGAAGAATATGGGGAGCGGATAAGGAAGATTGTCGTAGAGTGGTACAGGGAACGTGCAATGGAAGTACTGAATGAACGTGTCCAGATTTTTTCTCCCGCAATGGGCGTAAGAGCTTCAGAGATAAAGATAAAACAGCAAAAGACAAGATGGGGCAGCTGCAGCAGCCGTGGGAATATAAATTTTAACTGGAAGCTCGTTATGTTTCCGCTGGATATAATTGACTATGTGGTGGTACATGAATTAGCGCACCTGAAGGTTTTAAACCATTCAAAGAAATTCTGGGAGGTTGTCGGTTCAGTAATGCCTGACTACAAAACCAGAGAAAAGCAGCTAAGGGAATATGCCCGAAAACTTGATTCGATTGAATAAAAAAATTGTATTTACCCATAATATGAGCATACAATTAGACTGTATATATATAAAGGAGGCGCCATTATGGGTGAAGAGCAGATACTTGTAAAAATAAACAGGTTGCTGCAGGAAGTAGGACATAATGAAGAAGTAAAAAGCTTATCCGGTCTCAAAGCGTTTTTAAATGATACAAGCAATAAAAGATTGCCGGTATATGACCAGGTAGAAGAACTGTACGATATACTTATGGTGGGACAGGGGATGTGGTAGAAGATTCATATATACATAGACAATAATGTACAAATTAAAAGGGCCTAAGGCTCTTTTTCTGTTTATGACAGATCGGATGACTTTTGTCATATGAGATTTGTGACGTTTAGTACTAAAATGAATCACCAGTAGAGCTTATAATAAAGCCATGATACAAAAACAAATAACAAATTTAAATATTCAGGAGGTAATATTATGAACGGAAATAACTATCATGGTTTGGTAATTCACTTTGTGAGCGGCGAGAAGATAAAGCTGGATAGGGGATATGATGTAGAAAAGATTATTAGCTGGTTTATGGAAGGTACTGAAGAGTTTATCGTGCTTGATAAATACGATTATGAAAAACTTAAGTCCAATGAATATCCGCAGAAATACTTCTTAAAGAAGTCGTCAATTACATTCATAGAACAGACATATTAAGAAAAAGAAAAGCTGAGTTAAGGGGCTTGTCAGGGATGCGTAAGCATTATAGGCAAGTCCCTTGTTGTATGTAAAAACCTTTTGATTTGTACTAATCTTGTAAAACACTGTTTATTTTTGGGCAGTTGGTTGGAATGCTAAAAGAACTACCAGAGCTAAAATCAAAAGAAGAAAATATACACTGCATAAAGCTATTGAAGTTATAGATAGCCATTTTTTTCTGTTTTTACGTGTCAGATCAATTATTGACAATACGAGAGAAGTAATGACTGACACTATGAGAAAAAGTGGAGCAACCGCTGCGAGTACCACTGCAGATTTGCGAAGAATAAGTGAAAGAAAAATTATAAAATAACCAGAAGCTATAATAATAAAAGAAGTCAGGGAAAGTTTTGAAACTCTAGGATTTTCTTTTGGTGTATTAGTATTTGTATTTTCCATATTGCCTCCCCAATATATTTAGTATGTTTTCAGTATTAGAGCAACACAAATTCTTTTATAGGTAGTCATAACTAAAACATTTGTTTATCAAATATTTTATGCGGATTGCTATGTAATGTCAATAATTGTAGCTGCAAAGAAGGTAGTGAATGTCCCAAACATGTTTATGACATGACAGTATAGAATAGTTAATATTATAGTATCAATAATCATAAAACCGCACGGGAAGCCTCAGTAGCTTTTTCAAGGGAAAAACTCTCCATTTGCCTTAAAAGTTTTTAGGTGAGGGTAAGCGGCTTTTTTGTTTTCTGGACAAGTCCGGGTTTCCCTAAGTGTATAGGAAGGATGCAAACGCTTGTGAAAGCAGCAGAATCACCTTTGCTATTTCATAATATACGACATAAATGGACATAATTTTACATATTATCTATAAATAATGTAAAAATTGACAAATTAAAAATTTGGTATTATAATGGACATATGTCCATACAGAATATAGAAATTATAAAAAATACTGACAGAGGAGTGCGAAAATGGCGGGGATTAATCTGGTAATAGCAGACAATGATGAAGCATACCTTGATAGCTTTGTAAGCTATATGATCAGGTATTATCCTCACAGGTTTACGGTAAATACCTTCTCAGGAATAAAAGATCTCAGGGGGTATCTTGAAGAAGTTTCAGATAAAGTGGACATATTGTTGATAAGTGAAGATTTGGAGCATGATTCTGTGGACAAAAGCAAAATCGGGTGTTTCATTATACTAACTAAAGGAAAAGCTGCCAGAGGCGAGGGAGAACAGTACTGCATCAATAAATATCAGTATGGAGACAGGCTCGCAGCTTGTATTCTGGGCGTTTATTCGGAAAAAACAGGTGGTAAGTTTAACGGAGAAAGCAAGAATAAAAATACACGGGTTGTTTCCGTGTTTTCACCCCAGGGGGGATCAGGGAAGACAAGTATTGCTTTAAGTGCTTGCATTCAATGCGCCAGAAAGGGAAGTATGGTATTCTACCTGAACCTGGAAGAATTCAATTCTACTTCAGCTTTTTTGAACTGCAAAAGTGATTTGAATTTTTCAAATGTTATCTATTACCTTAAGGAAAGAAGCAGAAATCTGGCACTGAAGATTGAGGCTTCAAAATGTGTGGACCCTGTGTGGGGATTTCACTATTTTGCACCCTCTGATAATGATGTGGAAATAAATGAGATTTCATTTGAAGATGTAAACGAATTGATTGACCAGATAAAATCTCTTGGGATATATGATTTCATATTCATTGACATGTCAAGCAGCTTTAATGCCAGAAATACAGGGCTGCTGGGCATCAGTGACAGAATACTTCTTGTGTTTGGCATGGAAATGTCCTCAGAGAGTAAAATTGCCAGGTTTGTGGACAGCCTGGATATATTTGTTCAAAAAGGACAGGAAGATATAAGGGGAAAGTGCGGTGTGATTTTAAACCGGTGCAGACAGTCCGTCCAGAGTTATTCAGACTATGAAAGTATATTTGATAATGCCAATCCGGTAAAAATACCTGAGATTAAAGATTTTAACTGGTCTGAAATACCATACCTTACAAATATGGATAACGGCAATGGAGAAAATATCGGCAGGCTGATACAAGGGTACGATCTGGCAGTGCAGAGCAAATGTATATAGGGAGGTTTTCGATGGATACGAATCAAAGGGAAGACTTTATAAGAGGAATAAAAAAGGCAGTAAGCAATAGCATTGACTTGAAAAAGGATATTACGGATGAGCAGATCAGGGATGCAATTACAACCTTTGTATTTGAGCGTTCTAAAAAATCATATCTTACGATCAGGGAAAAGCGGGAGCTGGTAGAAACTATTTTTAACTCGATGAGAAGGCTTGATATACTCCAGCCTCTTATAGAAGATAAATCAATAACTGAAATAATGATAAACGGTACAGCCCCTATTTTTATTGAAAGAGACGGAAAAAGCTCCAAACTGGATGTCTGTTTTGAGGATACGGAAAAGCTTGAGGATGTGATACAATCCGTTGTTTCAAAGGTGAATAGGGCTGTAAACGAATCTTCGCCTATTGTTGACGCCCGCCTGAAAGACGGTTCAAGAGTAAACATAGTACTCCCGCCTATAGCACTGAACGGGCCTATCATGACTATAAGAAAATTTCCTGAAAAGCCTCTGACTATAGAAAAGCTTGTCAGATACGAAGCACTTACGGAGGAAGCAGCAGAACTTCTCGGACATCTGGTGCGTGCGAGATATAATATCTTCATTTCCGGTGGAACAGGGTCTGGTAAAACTACTTTTCTAAATGCGTTATCCAACTACATACCGGCTGATGAGAGAATAGTTACAATAGAAGATTCGGCAGAGCTTCAGATAAAATGCGTAGAAAATATTGTTAGGCTGGAAACCCGTAACTCAAATACCGAAGGCAAAGGGGAAATCACCATCAGGGATCTTATCAAGACATCGTTAAGAATGAGACCTGATAGGATCATCGTTGGAGAGGTACGAGGCCCGGAAGCACTGGATATGCTCCAGGCCATGAACACGGGACATGACGGTTCACTTTCCACAGGCCATGCAAACTCGTCGTCAGATATGCTAAGCAGGCTGGAAACTATGGTCTTAAGCGGCAGTTCGATGCCTCTTGAGGCCATACGCAAGCAAATAGTTTCTGCCATAGACATTATCATACACCTGTCAAGGTTGAGGGATAAGTCCCGAAGGGTGATGGAAATATCAGAAGTCACCGGATACAAGGATGGAGAGATACAGCTTAACCCCCTTTATGTGTTTGAGGAGGAGGGCGACACCTGGGATGGCAAGGTTGTCGGGAAGCTTAAGAGGACAGGAAATGAGATGTTGAATAAGACTAAATTCAGGATGGCAGGGGTGCCGGATATAGTGTGAACAGATTAAGGGGGAGAATGGGTTTGGAGGGTGAAGTTCGGGAAGAATGGCAGAATGGCAGCGTAAAAAATGAGAAGCTTACAGATTATGATATATATATAATGCCTTTCAGAGATAAAGTTCTGTATACATTGCTTGCAGCAGTAGTAATATTTTTCATTACGCTTATCTTTTATCACAACATATCTCTTTCTATGCTCTTTTGTCCCATGTCTTTGATTTATCCCCGTTTAAGAACAAAAGAAATAATTTCTAAGAGAAAGTGTGAGCTTAATTTACAATTCAAAGATATGTTATATGCAATTTCATCCTCGCTGTCTGCGGGCAAATCTGTAGAATCGGCATTTAAAGATGCTTTGAGGGACTTAGAGATTATATATCCCGGCAGCGATACCAGCATAATAACAGAGGTAGACTGCATAGTAAAAAAAATCGGGATGAATGAAACTGTAGAATCGGCTTTGGGTGGTTTTGCCGCGAGGTCACATTTAGAGGATGTAAAGAACTTTGCAGATGTGTTTTACACCTGTAAAAGGACTGGTGGGAATATAATTGAAGTTATAAAAAACACTTCAAACCTAATAACCGACAAAATAGAGACAAAACAGGAAATAGACATAATGCTTGCACAGCGGAGGTTTGAGCATAAGGTACTTAATATTCTTCCTGTTTTCATGATACTTTTATTGTCAACAAGTGCTGCTGACTATATGAGACCGGTTTTTAGCGATATTGCAGGAAGAATAGCAATGACTTTTTCAATTATGCTTCTTGCTATGGCATATTTCATTTCTAAAAAAATAATGGATATAAGAGTTTAGCAGGAGGATAAAGATTTGCTTTTGGTATTTTTATTGCTTACCGGGGTGGTGTTTTCATTGTATTTTGTTACAAGAACTAAATATGAAGATATTATGAGAACTGTAGACGAGAAAGAGTATGCTATGAAACGTTTTTTCCCCATATCGTTGTATATACTTGAGCTGGTAGATTACAAATATTCCTTTAAATACGACCGGATTATTACGGGGAAGGTGTCAGAGCTATATGGGAACAGGTATTCTCATATCTTTCTGAAAATTCACTGGGCAAATAAAGTATCCTTTATGATTATAGCTTTACTATTTGCATTTTTGCTTGGAGCGTGTACGGAACCGGATTTATCAATGGCTGTTTTTGGAGTAATCATAATTTGTGCAGCTTTTATTATTCCTGACAGAGAGCTTAGTGAAAAGGTGAAAAAAAGGAGGATTTCAATCCAGCTTGATTTTCCTGATTTTATCAACAAGCTTATACTTCTGGTAAATGCAGGAATGACTGTTTCGAGAGCTTGGGAAAAAATAGTCGCTGATAATACAAAGGACGGACATATATACAAGGAACTGGAAACGGCATTATTTGATATTAGAGCGGGTAAATCTGAAATACAGGCCTATGAGGACTTTGCCAGAAGGTGCAGGGTCCCTCAGGTGACCAAATTTGTTTCTGTAGTCATACAGAATATCAGGAAAGGAAATTCAGAGCTGATTCCAATCCTGAGACTTCAGGCAAATGATTGCTGGGAGATGAGAAAAAACACTGCTAAGAAGTTGGGGGAGGAGGCATCTACAAAAATGCTGATACCCATGATGATAATGTTTATTGCCATTTTAATAATAGTAGCAGTACCGGCAATACTGGCAATGAGAGGAATATAAGGTAAAAAGGGAGGCAGCGATATGATGGGGTTGGTAAAAAAATTCTTAAAGGAAGAGGATGGTCTGGGTACGGTTGAAATTGTAGTTATAATTGCGGTTCTTATAGGATTGGCTCTTATATTCAGAAAAGCAATATTTTCATTTGTAAACCAGATACTGGCTAAGATTTTTGGCTCTGCAGGCGATGTTGTTAACACACCAGCTAGCACCGACATGCCCTCAATGACTATAAAATAGTTGGGTAAGAGGGTAGTAAATATGATTTGAAGGCAGACTTAAAGCTCAGATTTAGGGTAGGCTGCTTAAAAAGATAATGTCTAAAGCAGTCCAAATATTAGGGGAAAATATGCTTATACTTGACGGAAGCAAACATAATAATAAGGGCAGTTCTACAATTGAAACAGCTCTGGTCATATGGGTAATCATCATTGTCCTTGCATCGCTTATATATTCGTTTCTTATTATCAATCAAAAGATGCTGCTTACCAAAACTGCAGGGTACATTTCCCAGCAAGGGGCGGCTATATGGGATGACAGCAGGAAAGATATCTATACCGGAGCTATACATGGGAAAGGTAATGCACGGAATATGGCAGACCTCTACTATCACATTCTGGATGACTCCTTACTGACAGGGAGGAAAATCAGGAGAAAATTAGATATGCTGAAGAAAACTAAGCACACGGGCGGATATAGTAGAGGCAGTTCGCAGGATCAAAAGCTTTTCAGGATAGAGGAAGCATTAGTAAAGGAGCTATCTAAAGGGCTTCTTAGACCTTCAGCCACATATTATTCAATTGATTTCAGCAACATGGCCATACAGCGCAAGATAACTGTTAATCTCTCTCAAGAGGTAAGAATTCCATTCGGGAGACTAAAGGAAGTATTCAACGGTAAGGAATTTATAACGCTTACGGGTGAAGGGACAGCGGTCATAGCGGAGCCTGAAGAGTATATAAGAAATATTGATCTTATCATCGAATACACCGATAAGAGCGGTGTGTTGACAAATATCTCCGAAAAAATCGGTATGCTTAAAAGCAAGATTAAAAATAACAGTAGATAAGGGGTGGCTGATGAGTTGGAATAAAAGCCGGAAGGGAGGAATAGCTGTATTTCAGTGTATCATACTGACAGGGCTTTTACTATTTGCAGGTATCATGATTGATATTGCCAGAATAATGCTGGCTGAGAAGGAAGTCCAAAGTGCAGTCAATGCAGCAGCAAGGTCTGTATTGGCAAATTATGATGAAAATCTTGCCGGTGATTATGGCTTGTTTGCCCTGAATACAGTTTCAAAAGCAGACACTGCCAATGAAGAATTTTTTAGATATCTTTCTGCCAATCTTCAGGTTTCTGCAAAGGGCTTTAACCTCATAAGGTACAAATTAGATAAAGGCAAAACTTCAGCCTGTGGTTACAGGAGTATAATAAGCAACAGTGATAATGCTTTTAAAGAGCAGATATTGGAATATGTGAAGTACAGAGTACCCTTAATGGTAACAGAAAATATAATTGATAAAATTTCTGCTTCAGGGATATTCAGTAAAAAGGATTTTGCGGTAAAAGCGAAAAATGCCAGAGAGAAGAGTACGAATGTCAAAGCAAATATAGAAAGGCTTAATGACAGCATTAAAGAACTAAATGGCACTATATCTTATGTAATGAATAATTCTGTAAACAGCTCAAATGTAAAGGAGTATACTGACAGGCTTAATGCACTGAAGAAATACTGTACTGAGGCTGTGGGCGGCGCGGGCGTACTGGATGAAAGCATATTTGCATACAGGAAAGCTGCGGATGAGGCTTGCAAGTATGCTGAATCAGCAAATAATGATGAAGCGCTACAGGGGGAGGCTGCGATAAAAACATGTGACAAGGAGTTTGGAGATGCTGATGGAGCAATAAGTAAAACTTTAAAAGAGGCTTCAGTACTGCTTGCAGAAGTCAGTACATATCAGATGCTGGCAGAGCCTCTTCTTAAGAATATTAGTACACTGTCTTTGGAAATAAGTATATTAAATGAACGGAATGGGTTTTTAAATGCTTCAAAGGAAAAAGGTAAGAAGGGTAGAGGTGAAACTGAAGAAATTTATAAAGCTATTGAACAGAATAATGACAGGATTAGAATGCTTGAATCTGAGATGGAAACATACTTGCAGGATATAAATAAGCTGAAAGGCAGTCTTCCCCTTAGGGAGCTGAACGAAATAAAGGTGCGGGAGGCCTCAGACGTGCCGGAAGAAAGGCCTGAGCGTGATCATGAGAATGCCAGCGGCAAGTTATCTGCTTTGAGTGACAAGTTTAGTAAGCTTCTTGGATATAAAAGCATAAAGGATGAGTGGCTTATTACTGGTAGTGAATTTGAGCAGGCAAAGCAGAAGGAAATAATTGATCCTAAAACATTTGACAATAGGCAAATTCTTACGGATGAAAAGCACCTTAAGGAGGCTGAAACTGCTGGGGAAGATGCATTTGCTTTGATAGATAGAATCAGGACGGCAGTTGAAGCAGGGGTAGAAAAGCTATATATAGTCGAATATATTATGGACAAATTTACATACCATTCATCACTTACAGAAAGAGACCATTACTTCCGGAAGGGGGAGGTAGAATATATTTTGTGGGGAGGAAAAAGTCAGAATGCAAATATAGCACAAACAATAAGAGCAGTAGGCATAATGAGATATGCAATAAACTCTGTAGATTATTTTGCTACAAGCAAGGTACCCCACCCGGTCTTAAGATTGGTCTATGCTGCCGGAAGAGGACTGGTGCAATCCTTTATTGACTGCTATGAACTCTACGGAGGAAAAAGCATCAGTATATGCCCTACACTGAAAAAGTCTGAACTCAAGGTTGACTATGCAGAGCATTTAAGAATTTTTCTTCTACTGCAATCTGCTGTTAGTGAGAATACACAATTAAATAATATCCGCCAGCTTATACAGGTGAACAGCAAATGCCCCGATTATGAATCCAGGCTCCGGAACCCTGGTTTCATGCTTTCAGACTACAACACTGCTTTGAGAGCGAAGGTTTCAGTAGAAATCAATCTATGGTTTCTCCCCCTGCTCAAACCTGAAATGCTTGGATTTTCTGGTTTTAAAGGATCGAAGTATGTCATAAGCAAAGAGATACATGTGGATTACTAAAAGAAGGAGGATGTATGAAAGGCCGTACTAATAAAATAAATGGAGCAGTTACTGTTGAAGCGTGTCTGACATTTCCTTTTTTTCTGTTCTTTCTTCTCACCCTTATTTTTGTCATAAAGCTCGCTTGTATAGATATTGTGCTTAGTCATGCAGCTAATGAAACAGTAAAGCAAATTGCATGTGCAGCCTATCCTGTAAAGTTTTTAAACCAGCTCGAAGACGAAGCCTTTTTGGGAAACTCAGGATACGCTATTCCGGACTTCAGTGATGAGATACAAAGAGCAGGAAGGTATCTGGCGGAAGGTTCGGAGGAAGATACTCTGGCCATGGTGGTTTCAGGCGGAAACATCCGGGGAAGAACATTGGATTCAGTGTTGGACAAAGCTGTCGTCATGCTAAAAGACAGTGTTAAGGAATATGTTACCGGGAAAGCAGGAAGCAGTTATTATGAGATTAAGACCAAAGCGAAATATGCTGCAGCAAAGATACTGATTGATAAATTTGTAAAGGGGACATATGTCCATGGGGATAAAGTTGAATATGCCTTTGTGCAACTGCCGCAGAGTTTAGTGGAGTATAGCATGAGAAATAAGGATGTTTCATACTTGAAAGCCTGCAAGGACATGGGTTTTTTACCGGCCCAAGATGATGCCGTTATTGCACTCAGATATAAAGTAAGAGTTCCAGTTCCGTTTTTTGATGGCAGAGAGATAGTATTAAGTCATGTATGTGTAGAAAAAGCATGGGTAAAAGGGAGTAACGGGATATATTCCTCTGTTCGCCCCGATGGAAAGGAAGGCGGCAAGGAAGATCCAGAAGAAGGGTCTCTTGTAGAAGACAGTTATAGAAGGCTGGGAGATGAAACCGTGTATATTACGAGCACGGGAGAAAAGTATCATAAGGCTGACTGCCCATGTCTGAGATCAAGCAGGAGGCTCATAAAGCTTTCTGATGCGGAAAGAAAGGGGTATGGGAAGTGCAGGGTATGCAGTAATAAGGGGAAGTGGAATTTTTATTAACGGCGGGGGAGAGCAGAATGCCAGATGTGACTCAAAATAAATACAACTATACATATGAGAGGAATGCTACAGCCAGCTATCTTGTGGCAGAGATTGGTAAAAGTGAAGAGGTACAGGAATACCAGGTTGAAATGATTGCAAATAATCCAACCTCCGGTATTTTGCCTCTCTATATAAGAAGGAAGGATCAGAGGGTTAAACTTTACTATAATATTACATCTAAAGTACCTCTGACATGGATTCTTAAGAGAAAAAAGCTAAATAAGAATGAATTTATGGGAATCTTGTGTGGGGTTATTAAGCCTATTATGGAGGCCTGCAATTATTTCCTTAAGGAAAGCAGTTTTATTCTGGATGAAAACTATATATTTGTCAGTCCGGATTTGTCGGGAATTTCTCTGGTGTACCTTCCGATGCCTCTAGCAGGAGATTTCCAGAATAATTTTAAAGATTTTGTTTTAAGGTTTATAACGTCTTTGGCTGATGTAGAAGATAGCCCATCCGATAATTACCTGCAGTGCATACTGGTAGCAGTAAAACAGGAAAATTTCAATATAGCAGGGTTTGACAGGTTTTTAAAGGACATGTGCCTTACTCAATCTCCAAAGACTGAAGGGGATGTTGCAAAACAAGAATCCTGTGAGAAAAATAGCAGCGACTTCCTTATGCCCCCTGTAAATAATCCTAAAATGGATTTGAAGGAGAAGGGAAAAAAGAAGATGAGAAATACCATCAGAGCCTGGCGGGTTCTTGCCCTGATTTTATCACAAGTTGCTGTTGTAGCGGTGCTCATAGGCTTATTCACATCGGGAGTTTTGGAGTCTATCAGTAAGGAGGATGCTACTTCGATTATTTCAGGACTGGCTCTGATAGTAGGAGCGGCGGATTTCCTGATAATAAGAGCAATTTTATCAGGGGTGAATAGTGGACAAAAAGCAGGTGAAAGCAGCGGCGGAGAATATGACACAGCTGTAAAAAAACAATCAAACAGGTTGAAGGTAAACGATTTTGAAAGTAAAAATAAGAACAGTATAGAAAATGAAGTGCCTTTTTTACATAACAAGAAAGACTTGAATGGCAGGATAATAAACGAAAATAGGGATAACCCCGTATCTGATGGCAAGCTGACAATACCGAGAAAGAACAGCTATGAAACGGAGTTTCTTTCAAAGCACGAGGAGGTTTATCCTTACCTGCAGGGGACTGACAGCAGTACAGCAGAGAAGATACGCCTGACAAAGCAGCAGTTTATTATCGGAAGACTAGAAGGACAGGTGGATTACGTGTGCAGCAATAATGCAGTGGGGAAGATGCATGCCGAAATCCTTCAAAGGGATGGAAGCTGCTACATCAAAGACCTGAATTCAAAAAACGGAACCTTTGTAAATAATGAGAGGATTGAAAGCAATAAGGAATATGTGCTTGAAAATAATGACAAGGTTTCTCTAGCAAACTGCGATTTCATATTTATTATACCGTAGATGCTTGATTTATGATAACCATGGCTTTTCACAACGGGGTCTGTGTTAAGAAAATGTGCGTATAAGGCATGAGAAGCAGGAGGACTTTTATGAGGATAAAAATGTGTAAGGCGGCAGTAACTATATTGATTTTTGTTACAGTACTGTATACAGCTATAAGTACTTTTGCAGCAGCAGAAACAAGTACGGCAGCTTTGCGGATGAGGCCCCTCGCTGATAAGCTTTCGGCTGTTACGAAAAATGATATTGATGAGGGCTTAAAAAAGTATAGTGATATAGGCATGCATTGGGGCAGATTCTGCATCGGAAAGCTTACGGTGCTTGATATTATTGGCGGCGGGGGACGGGACAGGTTCAACCCGGATGGAGAAATGAGTACAGCAGCATTCCTAAAAACAGTGGTCCTTTCATTGGGATACAAGATTCCTGCAGTAACAGGCCTGAAGTGGGCAGATCCTTACATAGAACAGGCAAGGAAGGATAAGCTGATAGATGTCGGTGAGTTTAAGGACTACACTAAGGCAATAACAAGAGAGCAGGCTTCAAAGATAATATACAGGGCAGCAATGCTATTCCAGCCTGACGTCAGTGAGCCGGGATATATGGGAGTGATGCGGTGCAGAATAAAGGATTATGCAAAAATTGGGGATAAATACAAGGACTTTTTTGTGAAGTCATACGTACTCGGATATTTTGTATTGGGTTCTAAGTCTGTTTGCAATCCACAGGACACGCTTACCAGAGCCCAGGCTTGTACTATAGTGATAAGGCTTCTTGATACAAGGGCAAGAGCTGCTTTTGCTGTGAAAGAAAATGAATATTACATTGGTACCGACGGAAAGAAATATTATCCTATATGGTCACTTGACCCGGTAAATGCAATAAATGTGGTGGAAAAAAATCTGAAAAAGAGTACAGGGTTTGTACAGAAGGGTGCAAGCGGGTTGGATGGGGCTTCATGGATATTTTATGAGAGCGAGGATGAGGCAGAAGCAAACCCAGTACACGGAATGGATTTTGATATAGGTTTGCATAATGATGAATCAACAATAAACATGAATAGATTATGTGAAGTAACACTATTTGATAAGAAGGCTACTAAAGAAAAACATTTGGCGCTTATCTATGAATTATTAAAGTATTTCTTTGAGTATGAATTTCCGAAGGCAAAAACAGAGCTGGACAATATTTTTTCTAAAGACGGATGCCGTATTGATAGAGAAGTAAAGATAAATGAGAGATATTTGTGCATGCATGGCACTAAGAATATATCCATATCCATCACATGCAAAGGTGGATTGAACTCAGAGCAGTATCTCAAAAAATACCCTAACTAGCTGCAGCAGGGGGCAGATATTATGAGGAAAACAGGCAAACTGACTGCGGTTATTCAGGCAGCAGTTCTTCTTATGGTTGCAATACCGCTAAATGTGCAGGAGGTTCACGCTGCTTTATATACTACATATGAAGGGGGTGTTTCTATATCGGGTACTTTTAAAGATGCTAATGGAATGGCCAGCCCTATAGTATATAATGCAAAGGACCCCGGCTGTGACGGCAGTGATAAAGTATGGATCAGGCTGGTGCAAGCCAATGTGTTGCCCATATTTGTCACCAGCCCGGTTGTCATAAAGAATATTGGCGGTATAGATAAAAAATACGGTTTCAATTTTAAGCTTTGGAACGACAAGCATATAGCGGTATATGGGCAGGCAGCCGATGTAGGCATCAATCCCAGGATACCTGCTCAAAACGGCTACAAGGATTGGAAGACGGAGGAGGATGATGATACTTGCGGCACATACTACCTGTACGATGGCGAGCGAGGCGAATACAGGTACCACGGCTATGATCATGCAGGGAACAAATACAGTAATACCAGCTTTCCCTTAGACTCAGCCCAGTCAAATATGAATTCATATAAGTGGCTATATAAGTCTTGGGAATTTCCTCACAATAAAGGTGAAGTTAGTGATTGGAATAGATATGTACTAAAAAACTATGATGAATATTTGAGGAAGGGACAGCCTGGTACGGAAGCTGCAACAAAGGTAGCACAATGGATCAACAAAATGTATAAGGATGAGTATGATACAGAAAATAAGACGGCCGAGACCAAGCTTGATTTTGCAAAGGCTGAAGCTCCCAGAGACGTACGGGATACTGCTGCCTCATACAGCGGAGTACAGGCTTATAACTATGCAAATGTAATGTCTGCGCCGACACTGACCTACCCGGGAGAAGCGAAGCTGTGGGTTAAGAGTGCAAAGAGCGGAAAGTATTATTACAGGACTACCTTTATCGAAGAAATCAACAGCAAAATAAAACAAACACCCACAGTTGACATAAAGATTATTAAAGGAAGCTTCACAGGCTTGAAAATAGACAGGAATATATCTAAAAAATCAGTTGAAGAGCAGGCAGATTACACTAAATACCTGAACAGTTCAAGGGAAATAACTATAAGGCTTTCAGGCCGTTACCCGGATAAGGATTACTACAAATCTCCGGTATTAAGTACTGCCTACTACACAAGGAAGGACATGCTGGAGGGGCGTGAAGCCTGGCTGCTGCAGCTTAGCGATGATACAGGGATAACAACATCTACAGTAATAAATAAGTTGAAAAAGGCTAAAACTGCAAACTATGCCGGTCCTGACGGCAGCTCCAGTGCTGCGGCTGATATTACACTAACCGCAAAAGTGTCGGAAATAATAAATGCTGTTGAGGAGGGTAAATCTACAGTCCCGGTACACTATAAGGCCACAGCAAGGTTTCATAACAGGCTTGCCGGGCCGGATACAGGGGTTTCAGTGGAAGCACGGTCTGCAGAAGGAACCTTTAATATTCCCGTCGGTGCATCTGATACTAAAGACGGAAGCATAACTGTTGAGTACATATGTAACGGCATTTCCATAGCGGACCCTGAAATTCACTCAAATCTCTCTTTCAATACATATTCCTTCCCGGCAAAAAAAGTAGATGGTTATGACCTTGCTCCCGGTGAGCCGGTGGTAAAATCCGCTGTTATCACACAGGACGTTCCTAGCCGGGTTGTCAGGTTCAATTATGTTCAGAAGGCTTCCGTTGACAGTGAGGGAGACATTTTCTGGGAGGCTCCGCTGCCTGAATATATAGAACCGGATATAGGCCTCCCAGAGCCTGCATTTGATATTGTAGATTACCACCCGGCAGACAATACCAGGTTTATAGATGCGGCAGGCAATCCTGTGGATATAGTGAGCAAACAGGTTTTTGTCGATGACAAACCTGTAAGCTATGATACTTTTTTCGGCGGAACATATACCTTTGGTGAATCGGGCTATGACAGACTGGCAAACATTGTAATACGCTATACTGCCGCTGATGGCTCGGTATCTGCGGTATCCCGGTGGATACGCGTTTTGAATACGAAACCGAGGGTGCAATTTGTATTTAGCGGCAGTTACAAGCAAAACAGAAAAATGACTGCCACCAATACATCATCCTGTGCCAATACACCTGAAGCTGCTGCCGCCTATCCCATTACACAATACAAGTGGTTTGTAGAAGCAACAGGAACAGATGAAGGTGACGGAACTGCTGCAGATGTCAAATCAGGCAAGGCCACTGATATACTGCGGGAGCTCACCTTCAAAAAGCCCGGGATGTACAGGGTGACACTGACAGGGATCAATTCCCTTGGAAGGGTCTCTGACCCTTACGTATTTGATTTTGAGATTCAACCGGATATAAGGCCTTCAGTGATCTGCGAGCTGGATAATGTATCTGTTGCCAGGGGTGAAACTATCAGGGCCTATTACTTTGAAGCTGTCAGTACAGATGGTGATGCTATTGAGTCCACGGATGTATCTTTATACTATGATGCAGATGACGATGATGAGCCGGAGACATTGATAAATAACTGGAAAAATGTAAAAAACGGGGAGTTTCCGCAGTATACCCCTGATAAATTAGGTAAATACAGGTGGAAGATAATTTCAAGTGAAAAAATGCTGGGAGATATTGCACAAGAGCATATAACCAGCGATGATGCTGCTGCCGTTGAGAAAACGAGGGATTTCTGGGTAGACAATTATGTCCCTCAGACAGGGATTTATTCGGATATACCTGTTGTTCGCCCGGCTGTGGATGTGTTCATAATGACTGATGCCAGCCTGGCTCAGGAAAAGATTGATTTCGTAAAGAATAGCAGGATGGATCTTAATAACTATTTAAGAGCTCATAATATTCTGCCTGTTTTGGAGCAGTGGGATATGAAGACCTATACGTATTCACAACCTGCAGATACAGTAAGCAATACCGGCTGTACATACCCTGCGGAAACTTCATACTATACAAGTAACGGGTATTCGGGTATGCTGACGCGAACATCGGTAAGTGACAACGGCTCCAACCAGGATTTTGGCAGCTGGCAGAGCAGGGTCGAGTCTAAAACGGCAAGCGGAGAAAGATACAGAACCTGCACACTGACATGGAACTCGGACGGCTATAAGACAGAGTCAGGCACCGCTGACGTAGGCTCTACCCT
The DNA here is from genome assembly GCA_026414765.1 of Clostridia bacterium. Lineage (NCBI taxonomy): Bacteria > Bacillati > Bacillota > Clostridia > Clostridia bacterium. The sequence goes on from JAOAIJ010000016.1 coordinate 162,718, forward strand.
GAGCTATTCCGATAGTGAAGGCTTTAGTGGTATCCTATCACGCACGACAACATCTAAAGTGACTTCTCCGACTTCTTCATGGACTACCACGGAAACAACATACAAAACAGTTTGGGTAACGGAACCATATACGGTGTATAAACAAGTCAGTGTGTGGGAGCCAAATCCACGCCCGGGCAGGTACGTAACTAAGCTCCAGCCTTTTACCGAGTATAGAACAGTACAAAAGACAGTGACTTCTACAAGAACTATTACATGGTGGAGCTATAGCAACTACTATACCGCATTTTTTTCTGGAAATGTATTAAGAACGGTAAATTACTGGGTTTCCGATTGGCGCTGGGTTTCTGATTTTAGAGGGTTTTACAGCGGGACTATTTATAAGGCTGTAAGGGAACCGTACGTAGATCCGTTCAGGCCAACTTCCGAAAAGTATGTTATTTACGTAAGTGATGGAAGCATATCACAGCTGAATGACTTAAGAATGGTATTGTATAAAACAGGTGCAAAATTGATTCTTTTGACCGCAGGCTCGGCAAAAACGCAGATCACCGCAGATAAATTCATATTGAATGACAGGCCGATATCCGAAGGTATATCAGGCGCTTTAGACTATATTATACAGAGCAGCCCGGCTATAGAAGAGAAGTATGTTCTGGCGGGGACTGAAAGGTTTGAGGTCAATACGGATGATTATGACGAAGAAGGAGATGTTATTATTTCCAGACAGTTTCAGTATGTGCACGATAAGGATTACTTTGATAATGGTCTGAGACAGGAGTCTGGCACAAATACACAGTTTCAGCGGGATGACGGCTGGACAGGCATAAAGGCGGACAGGTTCAGCTCTCCGGGGAAATACACTATATATCGCCGTATTCAGGATCAACCGTCAACCGATCCGGATTTTTCTGAATATAGCTATTACTCCGGAACTCCCATGATGGTCATATATGCTCATAGAAAGCCTATAGCAAATGCTGTTCTGGACTGGGATTTTGATTCTGTAAAAAATACTTATAAGACTACCTGGCTTGATCGCTCATTTGATCCGGATCACCAGTACAACAGACAGGACAAGGGTATAGTGGAAAGAAAGATCATGTTCAGAAGGGCAGGGGATGAGTGGTCTTATGTTATTCCTAAAGAGCTTTCTCCTGCTGAGTATGAATTGAAATATTATGTAAGAGATCCGGAGGGAGCATGGTCTGACCCATTCACTATTAATTTTACTTTGAATCCGGCTCCACCTATGCAGTTCGATGCTGCTTTAAGGGCATATGACAGGAAATTTACTCTCTCAAGTATCCCAGCTTCCGAGTATTTGGAACTATACAATATCTGGACAAGATTTCCTTATGGCGTATACCTTACGGTGGGACTATACAGAGGAACAGACCCTGTAGGCCCATTGCAGACTGTCGGTTATGATCCTGAAACGGGGACTAAGGATGGTAACGATATTAACTGGAAGAATATAAAATACAGAATACCGGCATCACTGGCAGACGGAGACTATACTTTCAAAGTTACGGCTGTAGGGGAATACAGCCAGACAGCCTCAAAAAACTTTAACATAACTGTATATACACCTGTGTGGGAGGATTACTCGCAAGGTTCGCTAAGGTATATAGAAAAATGCACGGATGGTATCCCTGGATCTATAATGTTAAGTGAAGACACAGAGCTTTCGGAAGACAACAATATTCAATTCACTACGAGCAAATATGTCCGGAAAGTAAAAATACAGATAGGCTCAAGCAGCTTCTTTATTTTCAGGGACAGCGGATTTGGTATAAGCTCTGATGAAACCAAAGCCGGGCCGGTTTTGGAGGTAAACAGCCGGTCAAATATATACAGGGTAAAGGATGCAATGCTGGTAGATAATGAGTACAATACGGCCTGGAGTTTCTGTTTTGCAACGATGAAAGGCTATTCATTTGTGCCGGACGAGAAAAGCAGTATGGTACTGACGGCATATGACACCTCGGATAACTGGAGCACTACAAGCAATAAGCATAATACCAACCCCCGTATGAAAGACTTTACTGCCATGAATATGAAGTTGGAAAACCTGAGGATAACGGGAATCGCGGATTATGCCTGGAAGGGTTATTTCCAGGATGCCGATGGGATCGATACTGCACTAAAGAGAAACGGTATAGGCATAGTGGATATGCCTGTATACCGTAATAAGGCTGATAAGGGAATAAAGCTGGGGTACAAGGTGAATTTTGAGCTGGACACGGTAGGTTTGAACAGCAGTGGAGATGTTATTAAGATAGATGTAAAGTACTATGTTCTGAGTAAGGACGGTACCAGGATTTATCCTGCAAGTATTTTTGTGGAAAAGCCATACGGTGGATACGAGAGCTTAGCTAAAAGCAGGTATAAAGATACTGCCCTGAATATTGTACTAAACTCCGGGAGCAGGCATGCATATAAAGCAGACCCTTTAAAAGCCGCATATAATACATGGAGCTTCAGCTTGTTTTTACCGCCTGATATTAAGGTAACGAGGCAGGGGCAGGAGCTTGATATATATGATGACAATTCTTTGAAAACAAAACTGCTCGTAGTGCTTGATATAAAAGCGTTGAAGGGAGGAGAAACCGGTACGGAGTACAGCTATACAAACAGGGAAGCAGCCTGGTGCACAGGAGATGGAAGCATATATGGTACAAACAGGCCCTTTACCCTTCCGGATACAGGCAGCAAAGCCGGAGAAGTATTCTGGTATGACTTGGGCAGTACAGCTCTGGATGATATAGAGCTGTACAGAAGGTGGTAGGGGAGCCCATAGGCAGGGCTTCGCCGGCAGAATACGCGGTAGATTAATCTTTTAGTTTTTTTAGTAGCCAAGCCATATTTTGCCCTAGTATTTTCATTGTTTTTATTCCTTCTTCATCTGTTTCTACTTCACCTATTTTATTTCCGACCCCCAAATTCCAATAATTTGATCCCGGAATTATCATTTCATTAACAAGGAAATACTCATTTAAAGAGTTAAAAACATTAATTGCTCCGCACCTGCGGGCAGATACTACAGCAGCACCCACTTTCCTTCTTAGCAAATCTCCATTCACCTTTGTAACCAGGCCGGTTCGTTCCATAAATGCCTTCATTCCCGATGATAGATTTGCAATATATGTCGGTGAGCCTAGGAGAATTCCATCTGCTTCTACCATTTTTTCAATACATTCATTAATAATGTCTTTATTATTCACACACTGTCTGTTTTTTGATTTTGCACAGCCCATACATCCTGTACAACCCAAAATACTTGTACCTCCAAGCTGAATTAGCTCACATTCAATTCCTTCATTTCTAAGTTCCCCAAATACTAAATCGATTAATATTGCCGTATTGCCATCTTTGCGTTGACTTCCATTTATAGCTACTACTTTCATAATGCAAACCTCCTATTTTTTATATTGTTCATTCAATAATTCTTTTTGCAACTTCCGCGGCAGTTTTTTTACTACTGTTAAGTAGGAATGGTCTATCATTCCTTTCAATTCATCATCAGGAACTACATTATTAAGATAAATCGTATTAAAATATGGCTGTTGTATCCGGGGACAATGATAACCTCTAACAACAGTATTCGGATATAAATTACGATAATCTTGCAAGCCCAATTGTGGCACCGCAGATTGCTGCAACAATAATATCGGTTTTTAAGCATTTTTCAGCTATTGATAAAACTGAATCATGGATGTGCTCTGTCCATGTGTCTCCTCATGGCATAACAAGAGCTGCTGCATCATCGATATTGAATTCTTCAATCGCGATATCCGGTATGACCCGCAATCCACCCATTGTAACAATTGTATCTTTTGTATTACCTATGCTTACGATTTTCAATGGCTCCTGCCACTTTTTAAAATACCTTCCGGATTGAACCTCTGCATTTAGATAGCCTACTTCCCAGTCAGCCATAGTATCAAAGACATAAAGATATACTCTGGTTTTCACTTGTTACCCTTCTTTCACGTGAGATAAGCATTGCGGAACTGATATGCACGTATAAACATATTCTACCATCAATATTTGTAAAATCAAAGCAAGTCGGATAATAATTTTATACGCACAAAAAAAGTACATTTGGCGGATTTATCCACCAAGTATACTTAGTAAGAAGTATGCAGACTAGGCTTAGTTTGTTTTATTTTACAAATGGCATGACTTACTTACCCTTATAAGTCATTTGTTTATTAGTGAATTAAAGAGCTCCGCCTGTTCAATCTGCAAGTTGTGCCCTGCTCTATCCAATATATTCAAAGCATCTTTCTAGCCGACGGAGGAATCCTGTTTTCCTACCAATATGAGACAGGCTTGTCGAATCTTTTACTTATATTATCTACATTAAAAGAAAATTCTTAGCCTTTGCCTTTAAATCTTTCTAAAAACTTAAACTGCATAAAAAATGATGCACTTTAAGTAATATGCATCACTTTTTACTTAGTATATGGTGTCAGCTTTTCAGTAAAGCTTTCAAGCCTTACCGGTCATGTTAGATTGAAACTCTTCCAAAGTGATAACATGCGCTATCTCATACACTTCAGAATACGGCTTTAATTTGTGTAAAATATCGTCAAGCTGGTCTTTGCTTTCGACATCAAAAATTGAATATCCCAATCCGGGGGTAGTACTTGAGCAATAAATGGTTGAATATTTTGCAGGGCTTGGTATTTCACCTTTCATAGACTTCTCAAGCATGTCGGACATCTTGTCCATAGCAAGTTGTATTTTTACATAAAACAGCATATTTCATCCTCCTTAGTAGATATTTTCATGTTTAGTATCATAGTGTATATGGTTTTAGGATGAATCCAGTCCGGCTTCAATAAACTCAATCAACAACATACTTTGCTCAGCATCTTTCTTTGCGGACATAAAAAAACCCCCTTCCTTGTATCTTTCTTATATTTAGATACAGGAACAGGGGATTTATTTCACTTTTTTATCATAAAAAATTTTATAAGTATGTTTGTGGAGCTCTTTCTGAATTGATTGCAGCATAGTATCTGAATATTGTTTATCTTCCAGGCTTCTGTAAAGTAGGGCTATTTTCTTCAGACTATTGATTTCACTCTCTATTGCCGGAATAACTTTATCTGACCCGGATATAAAACTTTTATCAGGCATTTTCTTAATCCAGCCCTGTTTTAGTGAAAACTCTATAAGGTTTTCACAATGACATGGATTACGGGTGTCATAAAGAGAACAGTTTTTGCACAGGAAACTCCTTATATTCTGCTTTGCGCGGTGAACCAGCAATCTTGTTGCCGGTTCTGTTTTGCTGATAATTACCGCAACATCCTTAACCTTTATTTCCAGCAATACATTTAGTATAAAAGCTATTCTCTGGTAAAATGACAAGCATCTCAACAAGCCAAGGAGGCAGCCCTCCTTGACCTGACTGATGTAATATTGCTTTTCAAAAATTGTGAAACTATCTGGATTTTCTATAGATTGTGCTACCTTGAGAAGTTCATCCAAAGAAGAAAATGAGCTTTTTTTTCTTTTCTCAAGCAGCCGGAGACAAAGGTTTTTTGTTATTGCATACAGCCAGGTGTAGATACTGCTTTCTCCATTAAACCCACTTATATTTGTATACGCCTGGACAAAAGTTTTTTGCATTATATCTTCTGCATCTTCCTTATTTCCACACATTCTGAAAGCAAGGTTGTATATCTTTTTATAATAATGTTCAAATAATAAAGTAAAGCCTTCATTATCCATGTTTTTAAGTTTATCAACCAGCTGCTTTTCAAAAGAATTCAATATTACATCCATCCTTTCAATAAAGCTTGGAATAAGGTCAAACTTATCAACAAATCTAACTACACAAATACTATATCAGCTAATGCCGGTTATTCTTTCATTTTCTTCCTGAAAATAATAACTGCAATAAAATACAGAACTATCGTATATCCTATCACCCACAAAAGATGTGGCAAAATAGAACCGTAATCCCCGGCTATGGCTGCTTTCACAGAATCTACGGCATGTGCAAAAGGGAGTGTATAGCAAACTGTTTTAAAAATACCGCCTATCATTTTCAAATCAAACCATGTTCCGCTCAACCACTGTGCAAGATTGATTATCACCGAGCTGATGCCGCCTACCTGCTTATAAGAAAGAAGGCTTCCCATTATTAATCCGAAGCTGATAAAAAGTGCACCAACAGGGATAAGCACGATGATAGCAAGTACTATATTTATGTTTACAGGCAACCCAAAGAAAAATGCTGTAATAAAGCATACTGCACTTTGGAATAAAGCTACGGGTAGAAGCGGAAGAGAATAACCGATGATATAGTCGGCTCCGGACAAGGGTGATGCAAATACCCTCATTAAAAATGAGCTGCTTCTATCGCTTGCGATGAGAACCCCAAGGAAGAGGGAAATAAAGGATAAGCCGAAGACTGCCATTCCCGGGGCAAAGCTCTGGATTGGAAACAACTCGGCAGGCATTCCCTGAATGCTCTTTTTAAGTAAAGCTATCAACAAAATCAGAATAACAGGAAACCCGATACCGAAAACCAGATTTAAAGGGTCTCTTAAAATCTCTTTGCGATTACGTGTGGCAAAAGCTAAAAAGCGCATCAGGATACCTCCTTTTCTGTAAGCATAAGAAATGCATCTTCAAGAGTATTACTGCCAGTTTTCGCTTTTAACTCTTCAACCGTACCGAGGGCTTGCAGCTTCCCGCCGTGCATTATGCCGATTCTGTCCGAAAGGGCTTCTGCTTCTTCAAGATAGTGAGTAGTCAACACGATGGTTATTTTCCCTTTAAGTTCTTTCAATACATTCCAAAGCTCCCGCCTTGCACGTACATCAAGTCCAAGAGTAGGTTCATCAAGGAAAATAATCTCGGGATCGGATATGAGAGCCATTGCAATGCTCAACCGGCGCTGCATCCCTCCAGACAAGGTTTTTGCCTTGTCTTTTGCCCGATCTGACAGACCAAATCTTGTTATCATATCGTCTGCTTTTACACGGGCTTGATGCTTGCTGCTTCCGTAAATTTCAGCTATCAGTTCAAGATTTTCCCTGACGGAAAGTTTTGGTGCAACTGCTGTTTCCTGTGGCGAAACATTCAACTTCTGTTTTACTGCCGCAGGATGCTTAGTAATGCTATCACCCAAAAGCACAGCATCACCGCTTGTTGGGGTAAGCAGGCAGCACAGCATCTTTATTGTTGTTGTTTTTCCGGCACCATTTTGCCCGAGCAGCGCAAAAAATTCGCCCTTTGCTATAGATAAATTAAGCGAATGTACAGCAATCCGATTTTTAAAAGTCTTTGTTAAGTTTGCAATTTCAATTGCGTTCATTATTCCTCCTCCTCGCTTTTGTTTTGTGCATTTAAAACATCGTTTACAAAATCCATAAATACATTATTTTTTACGATTGCAATTCCTTGTGATTCATCGCCAAAAACAAGAAGTGTATCACCGGGCTTTATATCAAATATATCCCGGGCCGCTTTAGGAATAACGATTTGGCCTTTTTCACCAACTTTTACAGTTCCGAAAATATGTTTTCCTTTAGGTGCTGACACAGAATAAGACCTCCTTAAAGTAAGAAAAGTATGACTTGTACAACTAATCATACCGCAAAATTTGGTAAACATCAATAGGATGCATAACAAAAAGAGAGAATACAAATTTGTAATCCCTCTCTAAGAGCAAAATATATACTTGTAAAATTTGCGGAATCCCGGATAACATTACATAATACTTTACATACAGGCTTTTGATAATAAAGATTCATGGACGCCTTATCTCTTTACTGAAGAAGCCATCCTTCTACTGTATTGTATTCCCTACGGTTTCTTGATACTTCTGTTAACCATTCGTCTATCTCGTTTTTATAAAAATACTTTTTATTGTTTATTGTAAAGTAAGGAAACATTTTTCCAACAAAGCTTCCTGACTTTTTCAGCATGCTATCTTCTGTTTTTATTATTCCTTGAATCTCTTCTTCTGTAATATTCATATACTCAGCTGCCTGTGACACGTTTAAAACCTTTCTGTCAGCTGAATTTACAACCGGGTTTTGTAACTTATCGGGTTTTTTAGCACCTGCAATAAAATAGCCGTTAATAATAATTGATACTCCGATAAATAAAACTGCTATTACTGCTACGATATTCTTTTTCAACATGATATTTTACTCCTTTTTAGTATGTTGATTATAAAACAAGTGTGTAGAAAACATTTATTCCAATGTTATATTATGTAAATTCATAAGTCAAGAGGGCAACAGGAGAGATATATTTCTGTATGACCTTTTACGATACCTTCTCACTTTGTACGCTCCGATTAAAAAGGATATACCTTGGAGTCTTAGCCTTATACCTTACATACTTATCACCAAAAGCTGATTTCAAATGTTTTTCTTCTTGCAGAATAAGCATGTGTATGGCTAACACATTTACTACTGTTACCGTTAAAACCAGAAAACTAGGGTAGGTTAGTGTTAATCCTAAAAACATTACATCAAAGCCTACAAAGGCGGGGTTTCTGCTGTATTTATATATTCCTGCGGTAACAAGTTTTGATTCTGTCTTCTTATCAATGCCTACCCGCCAAGATGTTTTCATTGAAACCATAGCTGTTATAAATATGGAAACTCCTATGAACAAAACAGTAATTCCGGCATATCTGACGGATTTCATCTCTATAGCTAAGCCGATAAAATTCTCGGCTTTTATAGTCATTATTGAAAGTGTAAACCAAAGCAATCCCCAGACGAAGGTTGTTATCTTCACAAAAAGCTCTACATTAGTGATAGTCTTACCTTTGACACCTTTGGCAAGCACATTTGCTTTTATGCCGTTTTTCTTATAAAGAATGAACAATTTCAGCAAAAATGAAACTAAAAAAACTAAAAATAATGATAGAGATAGAATACTTATTATTTTCATTATATTTCCCCTTATTACATATTAATATATGAGCAAGTATTCATATAATATATGTATTATATTACCTATGATACAGAAAGTCAAGACTTCCTTAAATAATATTATGATGTTGTATAATTAAGATATAGCAGTGATGAGAGAGTATACAAGTTATTTTGAATAGAGTATTTGCATTTTGAGAGGGATTCATAAATGTAGTGTGTCAATTCTCTAAACACGATACTGCATAAAAATGGAAGATATGATATAATGTGTAAAAATGTAATTGAGTGCATTTTTTAGTGTATTGGGGGAATGGTATATGCTCTTAGGCATAAAAATTGAATATTATGTAGTATGCTTTATTGGCACAATAGTTTTGTATTCAAAACTTCTTACTGAGAACCAGAAAGTTTTAAGGATACTGATACATTTCAATAGAGATTGGGAAGGTAACACGGTTGTGAATATAGCTGATGCAATATTGTTTTGTTTGCTGGGTGCGTTTGTCGGGACCTGGCTATGTCAGCCAACCAATCTGGCACAAAGTATATCTGCCGGATTAGGGTGGACTGGCGCAATTAATGTAACAACCAGTTCTTATAATAAAAATGGAAAGGGTGCGTAATTTATGGGGATTGGTATGGAGCTTGAAAATGATTTAAACAGACTAAAAAAACTACTGGATGATAATGAAATAGAAAAAAGCCCGGAAATACAAAAAGAAATAAAAGAGGTTATTGAGAGACTGAATAAAATAATCAGTGAAGAAAACAAAAGTAATAAAGCGATAAGTAAGATTGTTACAGCTTCCCTGGGGACAGCAATAGGGGCATCAGTAATACCCACAGCGGCAGCTGCATTTGCGCCTGTGCTCGCTCCTGTTGGTGTGGTAGTAGCCGGAATTGCAGGAGCAACTTCGTTGTTTGGGCTGAGTGCAAAGATTATAAATAGTAAAAAAATTGAAAATGAAAAAAAGCAAATCAATGATAAGACACAAAAAATAATTAATAATGTCTAATCTCCTTTGAATAAAGTCATACTAAAATCCCACGAAAAAATGATTAATATAATGCACGAAATAAATAAAGGTCTAGGAAATAATAACCAATGTATATTGTAGTTTTACTATACTATGAAACTTAGCTTTAACCGTTATTATGTACAACTTCCCAAAACCAATCCGGGAGAACATATCATTTTTGCCCGGATATATCACTTACTGATGCAAATGGATGAGGGTATCTTCCGTTTTTTTCAGTATAGGATTTCATATATATCTTGGATTTGATCTGAACCGCTTGCTTCGGACAATAATTCAGACATGTATAGCACAGGTAGCATTTAATATTCTTCCGCCAAAGAGGCTCACCAGCTCGCATTTCAATCTTTCCCGACAGGCAGACTTTTTCGCAAATACCGCAGCCCGTACATTTGGAGTCTGCATAGTAATATCTGTTTGTACGGGTTATATCGGCCCAGAAGATACCTAAAAGCACAATGCGCTCCAATAAGAAGTTAACGGGCTTAATAAAAGGAAAATCGATATAATCCGAGTCCTTCTTCAGATACTTTTCTCTGTTAGTAATGATTCCGGAGACAAAATCCAGCTTATTCCGGATTTCCGACTCCATCCTTGATATGCTTTCACTGTTTGGAACATCATAATCCTCAAATTTTGGGTCATTGCTGAGCATTGTAAGTGTAAAGCCTGAATCTAAGCATTTTCCTTTTCTCTTCAGTATTTTGTTTACTGAATTAAGAGCAAGGCACTTGGTGCCGGCACGTGTTACGAGTGAAAATACATAGCTGGCTGAATTTAGATCAAGCTTCTTTAAGAAAATCCTTACCGGTATGGGAATAGTCATACCGTGAAGAGGGAAAATAAAGCCTGCAGTTTCTCCATTTACTTTAATGGTATCCTGTTTTAGAAGGCTTACGATAGGAATAAGCTTTGCTTCCGGAAGCCTTTTTTGAAGCTCTTTTGCCACAAGCAGAGAATTGCCTGTTCCTGAAAAATAATAGATTTCTGTTTTGCTCATAACGAGTATTCTCCTATAATTTAGTTACCCTGACAATAGGTATATATTATGGGACGTAAATAGTCAGTTAATAAGTAAAGTATACTATATTTATCAAATAATGTAATCAAAAATCAGGTTACCGTTTCTGGCGTCTGTTCTTAAAGTCATTTTTCCTGATTGTCTTAAAGATTTTTACATCCGACAGCAGGTATAGAAATAACATAACCTGTGAAATAGGCGGGTAATCCGGGCAATAATTCATAATACCGTTATCAAGCTACCAATAATAGTCGATATATATTATAATTAATAAATAAAATTGTAAAAGGACATAGGTAAGTGCTATGGATGGCAATATACTGATCCTGGATTATTCTGAGTTTGAGAGGGAAAAAATAAAGTTTCTGTTAAAGCTTATAGGCAGCTTTAATATCATTGAAATACCTTCTATAAATCAATACTATACACTGATGGATAGTATTGACGACATATCCCTGATTATAATGGATTTAGCATTTCCCGACGAAGCACAGGGTTTTGAAATCCTTGGTTTGCTGAGAAAGTCATGTAAAGATATTCCTGTAATCATAGCTACCAGGTCCGAAAAGCTTGAATACAGGGATCAAGCCGCAAAAATAGGTGTTTATGACTATATTATAAAGCCATATAATTCAAGCCGCATGGAAAATTCTATACGCAGCGTGATAAAGGTAGAAAACAGATTTTATTATGACACTAAAGGGATTGATGAGATAATAATGTCCTTTGACTACTACATAGAAAAGCAATTCCATATGGCTGACGCGATAAAACAGCCTCTCTCAATAATTTTTATTAGTTCCCTTGAAGAAGGGACTGGCAGCTCCTCCAATGATAGTTCATTTCCTGAAAGAAAAGAGAGGGCCTGCTCGACTGCTGTAAACACTGTAAGGCCCATGCTCAGTGCTACAGATACAATGGTACTGAACAAAAATGGTGATATATTGGTAGTATTGCCTTTGACAGACTTGGCATATGCGAAGCTGTGTAAGGAGAAGGTAGTTGAGAATATCACTGCGGATTTGGAAAAGGTAGGGGAGAGGTATGCAGATTATTTCCGAACCATCCAGGTGACGTACCCTGATGAGGGTAAGGATTTTCAAACACTAATGAAATGCGCTTTTAGCAAAATTGCAGATAAGGAATTGTACAGCAAAGCCGCTATTATAACTCAGGGAACAAGGAGTTATGCAAACAAACTATACAGCAAATATTCAAGATGGTTTTAACTATACAAAAACCACTCTTAATGAAGTGGTTTTTGTATAGTTCAGCGTAGATATATTCATAAAAGGTAATTTTTCTAAAAATAAATCATATATGATCCATAGGCAGATCAAAACTCTGCTTGTCAGTACTTAAGACCATGCTTGTCTCAATTTTGTTGACACCCGGGAATGTCAGGAGAGTATCGATAAGGAAATCACGGCAGGAGGCAATATCCGGTGATATTATTTTTAGCAGGTAATCCCAGGAACCTGTAATGTTGTAACACTCCAAAATCTGCGGTGTCTCCTTAACCTTCTTAAGAAAAGCATTTGAGGTATTTCTATTATGCGGAGACAAATTCACATAAGTGAATGCCATAACTTCCAATCCAACTCTTTTCTCATCAAGAATAACGGCATATTGTTTTATCACACCCAATTCACGAAGACGTTTTGTACGGCTTAGGCATGCGGAAGGGGATAATCCGATTTTCTTTGATAAGTCTATGTTGGTTATTAAGGGATCACTCTGCAGGATTTTTATTATGTCCTTATCACAGCTATCAAATTCCATAGGCATGATTGTATGCTCCTTTGTGAAAAATGATATAAGATATCCGGATAACAGAGCCGGTATAGCTATTAATCATCTAAAGCCTGCCTGATATCCTCTATAATATCATCTACATGCTCAATACCAACAGAGAAACGTATCAAATCTGGCTCAATACCAGCTGAAATCAGCTGCTCATCCGACAACTGCCTGTGAGTTGAGCTGGCAGGGTGTAGGACTGCTGTCCTTGCATCTGCTACATGGACAACTATAGCAGCAAGCTTAAGCTTATCCATAAACCTTACAGCAGCTTCACGGCCTCCCTTTACTCTAAAGGACAGTACACCGCTGCACCCGTTTGGAAGATACTTTTTGGCCAGCTCATTATACTTGTCGCTTCTTAATGCCGGATAGCTTACGGAAAGCACTTTGCTGTTTTTTGAAAGGAATTCTGCAACTTTATTTGCGTTTTCGCAGTGTCTTTCCATTCTTAGGTGCAAGGTCTCAAGGCCTATATTTGTTAGAAAGGCATTCATGGGACTCATACAGTTTCCGAAGTCTCTCATGTATTGAAGCCTTGCTTTGGCTATGTAGGCAGCATTTCCAAAAGATGCCGTGTATACGATGCCGTGATAAGATGGGTCTGGCTGCGTAAGCGAAGGGTATTTTCCGTTATTCCAGTCAAAATTGCCGGAATCGACGACTACACCACCGACGCTTGTTGCATGGCCATCCATATATTTGGTAGTTGAGTGTGTAACTATATCTGCCCCATGTTCGATCGGCCTTAGCAAAATCGGTGTCGCAAAGGTGTTATCCACTATCAGCGGTACACCGTTTTTACGGGCAATTCGTGCAAACTTTTCTATGTCGAGAACACTGATTTTTGGGTTTGCTATGGTTTCTCCGAATAGCGTTTTTGTATTTGGCTTGAAAGCTTTCTGAATTTCATCTTCTGAGCTGTCCTGATCCACGAAAGTCACTTCAATACCCATTCTTTTCAGCGTCACCGCAAACAGGTTATATGTTCCTCCATATATAGTGCTGGAGGATATGATATGATCTCCGCTTTCACATATGTTCATAATGGCAACCAGGGAGGCAGACTGCCCTGATGATGTGCATAGAGCACCTACGCCGCCTTCGAGAGCGGCGATTTTATTCTCTACGCACTCGAGGGTCGGGTTGCTTATCCGGGTATACATATGCCCAGCAGCTTCCTGATCAAACAGCCTGGCAACATGCTCGGTAGAGTCGTACTTATACGTAGTACTCTGATATATAGGAAGGACGCGTGTATCACCGTTACCAGGTTTATAGCCTTCCTGCAGACATTTGGTTTCAATTCTCCATGAACTCATTCCATACACTCCTTTATATTATTGGTTTGACGTTAGAAAAAAATATTTGTTTGTATAGTTTTAATAACAAAAAATATAATTTGGGATATTATTAATAATACAATATAATATTCTGTGAAGTCAAGGAAAAAGTGAACATATGTCTAAAGAGGCATTTGGCCTTATAGATACTGGTGGACTTAACACTGAGTAGACAAATAAATATATTATATTGAAAAATTATTCCTATATTAGTCTACAGCAAAAAACCGAACGTCTGAAGTAAACGTCCGGTTTTGATATCTCTATTTTATTGGTCTTCCTACTTTCAGTCTTGCCAGAGCCCTCGCCAGTGCAGCTTGCGAACGTATATATTCAGCACGGCTCAGTTCCCTGCGAAGCCGTTCTTCTGCTCTTTCCTTTGCAGCCTTGGCTCTGGTTACGTCTATTTCATCAGGCCATTCAGCTGTATCAGTGAGGATAACGGTTTTATCCTGCTTTATTTCCATAAAACCTTCGGTTATAGCTGCATCAAGCCATTCGCCGTTTTGTTTTATCCTTAACGGACCTATTGCTACAGCAACTACCATAGGTGTGTGTCCAGCAAGAATACCTATTTCTCCGTCAGGAGTTTTCAGAACTACCATTTCTACCTGACCGGAAAAAAATTTTCTGTCAGGAGTTACTATTTCCAAGTCAAATGTGGATGCCATAAATACACCCCCTACATATCCTTGGCTGCTTCATATACTTCATCGATGGTACCTTTCATATAGAAAGCAACTTCAGGGATATCATCCATCTTACCATCAATAATTTCCTTGAATCCGCGGATAGTTTCTTTAATAGGAACATACTTTCCTGAGTAGCCAGTGAATTGCTCGGCTACGAAGAAAGGCTGCGACAGGTATCTTTCGATCTTCCTTGCTCTGAATACGGTAAGCTTGTCATCTTCCGACAGTTCATCCATACCAAGGATTGCGATGATATCCTGGAGTTCTTTATATCTCTGTAATACTTCCTGTACGCGTCTTGCTACATTATAATGATCTTCACCTACGATACGCGGGTCAAGAATTCTTGATGTAGAATCAAGAGGGTCAACAGCAGGGTAGATACCCTTTTCAACTATCTGCCTTGAAAGAACCGTAGTAGCATCAAGATGGGCAAAAGTCGTAGCCGGCGCTGGATCTGTAAGGTCATCGGCAGGAACATATACAGCTTGAACGGATGTAATTGAACCTTTTCTCGTAGATGTAATTCTTTCCTGCAATTCGCCAACATCTGTTGCGAGTGTAGGCTGGTAACCAACGGCTGACGGAACCCTGCCAAGCAAGGCTGAAACTTCGGAGCCTGCTTGTACAAATCTGAATATATTATCTATAAACAAAAGAACATCCTGTCCCAGTGTATCCCTGAAGTACTCCGCCATAGTCAACCCCGTAAGGCCGACTCTCATTCTTGATCCTGGTGGTTCGTTCATTTGGCCGAATACCATTGCAGTCTTCTCGATAACTCCTGATTCAGTCATTTCATGGAGCAGGTCATTACCTTCCCTAGTTCTTTCACCCACACCGGTGAAGACTGAATAACCGCCGTGCTCGGTTGCTATATTTCTTATAAGCTCCTGTATAAGAACAGTTTTTCCAACACCGGCTCCACCAAATAAACCGATTTTACCGCCTTTTGCATATGGGGCAAGGAGGTCTATTACCTTTATACCGGTTTCAAAGATTTCCGTTGCAGGCTTTTGATCCTCAAAGCCGGGTGCAGGTCTGTGTATCGGGAGAAATTCAGTTGCAGGTACATCACCCTTTTTATCGACTGGTTCACCCAGTACATTAAAAACTCTACCAAGAACTTCCTTACCAACAGGTACCTTGATAGCGTCTCCGGTGTCTATTGCTTCCATACCTCTTACCAGGCCGTCTGTTGATGACATGGCAACACATCTGACTGTATCATTGCCAAGGTGCTGCATGACTTCGGCAGTGATATTGGCACCGTTATTATTAATCCTTATAGCATTATAAATTTTTGGAAGTGAACCGCTTTCGAATTTAACGTCGATAACAGGTCCAATTATTGATACTATGCTTCCAGCTTTACCGGACATTATATCCACCTCATTCCGTATCTGATTGACTATGGGCAATTGACAAATGGAGTTTTAGTCAAATATCAATTCCAAAGTCGGTTTGTTAATGACTATAAACTAGCTTGTTACATATATTACAGTTGACCTTTATTTACTCTGATAACTTTTTGTTGCTCATTGCAAGTTGCTAAACGTTCGCCAATCTATTCAAGTGCGGCTGCTCCGCCTACTATTTCGGATATTTCCTGAGTTATTGCAGCCTGTCTTGCTCTATTGTAATAAAGATTAAGCCTCTGAAGCATTTCGTCTGCATTTGAAGTTGCATTGTCCATGGCAGACATTCTGGCACTCTGTTCACTGGTGAAAGCCTCAACAAGTGCACCATACACTATGCCTTTTACATACTTTGGTACGAGTACATCAAAAACTGCTTTCGGGGAAGGCTCATAACTTAAAATTTCATCAATTTTCACATCAGCTTCTGATTCTTCTATCCCAATATCCTTCCTTAAAGACTCCAGTTCCAGAGGAAGCAATTTCATAATAGTAGGCTCAAGCTTTATAGAGGAAACCATTTTAGTATATACCAGATATACTTCATCCACTTCTCCCTTGCTGAACATCTGGAGAAGGTTTTCGGATATTTCCCTCGATCTGTATACTGTAGGATCTTGAACTGAATAGTCGAAATCCGGGTCTACATTATAGTTATTCCTGGTGAAGTAGCCCCTGCCCATATGGCCTGCTACCAATAGCAATGATCCGGCATTTTCTTTGACTTGTTCTACAGTCAGCTTGATAATGTTATGATTATAGCCTCCGGCAAGACCTTTATCTCCTGTAATGACCAGATAGCCCTTCTTTTTACCTTCCTTCTCATTTCTCACATCAAAGAATATGTTGTTTATGTTTCCGCTGTGCTGAAGTATATCTGCCATGGTTGCTTTGACCTTGTCAAAGAAAGGCAGGGTTTGTTCAAGCTGTTGTCTCGCTTTCTTAAGCTTGGCAGCGGATATTAGCTTCATGGCCTTTGTAATTTGCCTTGTTTCTTTTATACTCTTTATCCTAAGCTTAATCTCACGCATGTTTGCCATGATATCACCAACTATCTTAAAAAGTCTTTTATGAACTCTTCTACAGCCTTCTTTAGAGCCTCTTCAGTTTCAGATTTCAGCTCTCCGGTTTCAACAATAGCTTTTGGTATCTCCGGATATCTGTCCCGGATAAATCTTACAAGGTCTGTATTAAACTTTCTTACTTCTTTTATGGGTATTTCCATAAGGTATTTGCTTGTTGCAGTATAAAGTACTATTACCTGGTCTTCTACCGGCATTGAACGGTATTGGGGCTGCTTTAATGTTTCTACAACCCTTTCACCCTGTGCAAGTTTGTCACGGGTAGCTTTGTCCAGATCGGAACCGAACTGTGCAAAAACAGCAAGCTCTCTGTATTGAGCAAGGTTCATTCTGAGTGGGCCTGCAACTTTTTTCATGGCCTTTATCTGTGCAGCTCCACCAACCCTGGAAACGGATAAACCAACGTTTACAGCTGGCCTCTGGCCTGCAAAGAATAATTCGGACTCAAGGTAAATCTGTCCATCAGTAATCGATATAACATTTGTCGGGATATATGCAGAAACATCACCGGCAAGTGTTTCGATTATCGGTAAAGCAGTGATTGAGCCGCCGCCCAGTTCGTCGCTTAATTTAGCAGCTCTTTCAAGGAGCCTTGAATGGAGGTAGAATACGTCACCCGGATAAGCTTCTCTTCCCGGTGGGCGCCTCAAGAGCAAGGACATTGCCCTGTAAGCAACAGCGTGTTTTGAAAGATCATCGTATATTATAAGAACGTCCTTGTGGTCTGTGTACATGAATTCTTCAGCCATTGCCACACCGGCGTAAGGAGCGATATACTGTACCGGAGCCATTTCACTGGCTGTTGATGATACTACTATTGTATATTCCATTGCGCCAAACTGTTCAAGAGTATTAACTATACCTGCAACAGTTGAAGCTTTTTGACCTATGGCAACATATATACATATTACATCCTTACCCTTTTGGTTGATGATTGTATCAATAGCTATGGCAGTTTTACCCGTCTGCCTGTCACCTATTATCAATTCCCTTTGACCTCTACCGATAGGGGTCATGGCATCTATAGCCATAATTCCTGTTTGAAGTGGTTTATTAACGGATTTTCTGTCAATAACACCGGGAGCTGTATAATCTATAGGTCTATATCTGTCTGTCTGTATTTCACCTTTACCGTCAAGGGGCAGTCCCAGCGGGTTTACAACCCTGCCTATAAGAGCTTTCCCAACAGGTACTTCGACAGTCTTACCTGTACGTTTTACAGAAGTGCCTTCTCTTATTTCCTCTGCATCACCCAGTATAACGCAACCGACATTGTCTTCCTCAAGGTTAAGCGCCATACCTTTTACGCCACCTTCAAATTCGAGCAACTCACCGTACATACAGCCTTCAAGGCCATAAATTCTGGCGATACCATCACCTGACATGAGAACATATCCTACATCTTCGGTTTTTGTCTTTACTCCATAATTTTCAATTTGCTGTTTTATTATTGAGCTTATTTCTTCAGGCTTCAAATTCATATTAACCTCCATTTCCCCAATGTGCCAAATGAATTGTCCCACTGGGCACACAAAAAGTGTTGAAACACTTTTTTATGGGGTTAAATTTAATTTAATGCGCTATCAGAGCATAGCTTTCCAGACTAAGGTCTTTCAAACTATCACGTCTGTAAACCAGTTGACAGTCGACAATGGACAAATCTACAGTAGAAATATACGATTAACTGTATGTGCCACAGTCGTTGTTGCCAGCTAATTAGTATTTATATTTATTAAACTTTATGTCTTCTACAATTTACTACCCAATTAATGAAGCAAACCTACGAATATTGCTTCTGTCAGCCTTCCACTATCAGTTGCTTCAGACCTTCAAGCCTTCCTTTAACAGAACCGTCTATTAGCTTATCTCCGATCTTGACCTTTATACCGCCTATTAACGATTTGTCAACGACCAGTTCTGCTTTTACGGCTGTAGAATTATGAAGCCTGCGGTATTTTTCCTTTATGGAACCGATTTGCACTTCTTCTAGCGGAACAGCTGAGACAATGGTCATATACAGAATATTCTTCATTTTGTCGGCAAGCTCTGAGTATTCTTTATTAATCCCATTTAGTAAGTTTATACGGCCTTTGTCCAGAAGCAGCAGAAGGAAATTCACCATTTCCGGTTTTAATTTGCCATCGAAAAGCTTCTTGACCGTGTCCTTTTTTATTTCGTTCTTTACTTCGGGATTCAGGAAAAAGCACTTAAAATCTGATTGGTTATTGAAAATATCTACAACATATTGAAGCTCTTTCTGAAACACATCTGAGTTTCCGCCTGTCAAAGCTACATCTATCAGAGCTTTTGCATACCTTTTTTCTACAATTGGCATTATGCAACACCTGCCTCATCAATAAACTTGTTGACGAGAACCTTGTTGCTTTCAGTATCCATATTGGCTTCTATAACCTTTGAGGCTGCTGCAAGCGCAAGGGAAGCCACTTCACTTCTTACATCCTTCAGCATCTGGATTCTTTCACGTTCTATCTCTTCTCTAGCTTTCAGCATAGTGCCCTCAGCATCTTTTTTTGCTGCCTGAAGAATTTCTTCATATTCCTTATTGGCTCTGGAACGGGCTTCGTTTAATATCTTATCCGCCTCGTCTTTAGCTGTCCTCAACTGATCTTCATACTTCTTCTTCAATTCTGCTGCATCTGCCTTGGCCTTTTCAGCATTATCAATGGAATCCCTGATCATTTTTGTCCTGTTTTCCATATGCTGAGTTACAGGCTTGAACAGTGTTCGTTTTAGAAGAAAGTAAAGAATCAGCAAATTTAAGGCAACTATCAAAAATTTTATTTTATCCAAGCTTTCAAACATCTATATTCATCCTTTCAAAAATGACATCAAACAGCCATTCAGGTAATTTTCCAGGAGATGTAATTAATTTTACTAAAATATGCATTTGCAACCAGGGGGAAGTATGCTTCCCCTGATTGCGGAAGACCTGTTAACCTATTTTTCCGATTAAGATCAAAGAGATAACAAAACCATATATTGCGGTTGCTTCTGCAAGTGCTGATGCTACAAGAGTAACTGTCATAATTTTTCCTGAAGCTTCGGGGTTTCTTGAAACTCCCTCAGCGGCCTTGGAAGCTGCAATACCTATTCCTATACCTGCTCCTAAACCCGTAAAAACCGCTAGACCGGCACCAATTGCTACTAATCCACCTATTGGCATTAAATTCACCTCCTTATTCGACTGCCTCAGTAATATAAATTGAAGTTAAGAAAACAAATATATAAGCTTGTAAAGCACCATCAAACAAATCAAAATACAGACTGAAAAGTGCTGGCACTACAGGGGATACAAACCCATAAAGAAGCTCCATGACGATATATGCTGCCAGAATGTTTCCAAAAAGCCTTAAAGACAAGGACAGTGTCCTTGTACCATAGTCCAGGACATTAAATGGTATCATTATAGGGGAAGGCTTTGCAAGTGACTTTATCCAACCCAAAAAACCCTTATACCTAATTGCTGAGAAAAATACCAGCAATATGGACATCATTCCCATGGCAGCAGTTACGTTCAGGTCTTTTGTTGGAGGGGCAATTACATAATGCGGAAGATGTTCAAAGAACTTTATTCCGGTGAGATGGTAAAGCTCTTCGCCGGTAGGAAGAACGCTGAATATCGATACAATATTTGATACTACAAGGAAAAGCAGGATGGTTCCCAGATAGGGGGCAAAGGGTCTCCAGAAGTGACCCATGTTATCTTTAAGGAAATTGTTAACAAATTCCACCAGTGATTCTATTGCATTCTGCTTTCCTTCAGGAATAGTTTTCAGCTTTCTAGTAAAAACATAAGCTAAAATGACAAGAACAGCCATTATTATCCACATTGTAATAATACTATCTGAAATCGGTATTTTTATTCCAAAAACATTGAAAGAAAAGATATCGTTTGACTCCATCACATGATTTAAATCTTCCATAATGAACACCTTCTTATTCGAAATTGTTATGTGTTATGCCAAAGCCCTCAGTCAGTGCGTTGATGAACAAAACAGAAGGAACAAGCAAAATACCCGCTGTAGTGCCTATAAAAAGGTAAAAGTTAAACAATATAGATACTACCAATAAAGCAACGGTAGCCAGTTGATTCAATATGTATTTCAAAATACTGCGCATTATTACGGTATTTTTATCGTGGTGTCCCAAAAAACGCATATACATAGTAGCGGTGGAACTGAATTTGAATACACTGAAGAGACTACCCAGTATCAACCCCAATAGTATAAACCATTTATGGTGTAAAAATACCAAGTCTACTATGACTAAAACAAAAAAAAGCACTAAAACCCGTCTTACTATAAATTTTTCAATCTTGCTGTTTAACAATTTGCTTTTCCTTTTATTGTTATTAAAAATGTTAAAGTATTTGTCGTTAGTTGCCGATAAATTGAATATGCAAAAAGGCTTTAAAATACTTTTTAATTAATATTAAAACACATTTAAAGCCCCAAACGACAAAATATTAAGCAGTGCGAAAATAAATTTTATAAAGATAATATCACAGTAAGGGGTTTAAATCAATACCCAGATTGACTTATTTTTAACAAATTCCAATTGAATTGTTTCATACCTTTGTGTTATTGTTATATACATATTCAAAGGTTTGAATTGCTTGATTTCTGATAAGTATGCATATTTATTGGTTTACTGATGAGTTGCATAATGGTATCGTCTGTACACTGAGGTAATCTTTATTTTTTTGTAGGGTAAAGTGATTAAAACAAAAGACTAAGAACTTGTTAGGAGTGGACCGTATGGATTTAGGTGCAATAATTGGGTTGGTAATGGCGTTTATGGGTCTAATACTTGGATTCTTGATTGAAGCCAAATTTCAGTTTGGAAACCTTGCAGGGCTTATTTCTACACCAGCAGCCGCAATAGTTTTTCTAGGTACTATAGGAGCTGTAATGCTGAGTTTTCCGATGTCGGAGTTAAAAAAAATACCCGGGGCAATGAAAACCATATTTACTATAAAAAATTATAACGAGATTGACATAATAAATCAGCTTGCAGAACTGTCAGAGAAAGCGAGAAAGGATGGACTCCTCAGTCTTGAGCAGGATGCCCAAAACAATGAAAATGAGCTCATAAAAAAAGGTTTGGCGCTGGTTGTTGACGGTATAGAAACTGAGGTAATCAAGGACATACTTGAGCGAGAAACCGAGCTCAGAGGGCACATACATGAATCTGCTGCAAAGATATTTGAAGCTGCGGGAGGCTTCTCACCTACCATGGGAGTTTTAGGGACAGTTGCAGGTATGGTTAATATACTTGGACACATGGGCGGGGACACTACAGAGCTTGGACACATGATAGCAACAGCATTCGTTGCAACTTTATACGGGGTTTTATTTGCCAACGCGGTATATTTGCCTTTTGCGTCAAGGATAAAATCAAAAGCTGAACGTGAAGCTATGATAAATGATCTGATCATAGAGGGGCTTTTATCCATACAGGCCGGAGAAAATCCAAGAATTATCAAAGAGAAGCTTAATCTTTCCCTTCTTGAAAAACTGCATGGACACGGGGGAACAAAGCAGGAAGCTCAAGCTGAAGCGGAGGGATAAATATTGGGTAAACCAAAAGAGAAAATTATTAAAGATAACGCTGAGCGTTGGCTGCTGACATATGCCGATCTTATGAATCTTTTGTTGATATTTTTTATCATATTGTATGCAATAAGCCAGGTAGACCAGCAGAAATATGAACAGCTGGCGCAATCTTTAAGTAACGCTTTCGGGACGAATACAGGCAGTACGGTCAGACCTGTAAATCCAGGTGGGGGAAACTCCTTTGTACCTATGCCTTCAAACAAGCCATCCTCTGTTATTTCCTCAAACATGGAGGAGGAGCAGATGGATGCTGTAAAGGAAAAGGTTACTAAGCTTGCTAAAGACGGAGGATTGGAAGGCAAGATAGATGTCAAGATGGAAGAGAGGGGAATAGTAATATCGATTACTGCCCAACTTCTGTTCAAACCTGGAAGTGCAGACATAGAAGCTGGGTCGAAGCCTACTATTCAGGAAATAGGTATAATCCTCAAGAATATCAGTGGAAACAATATTAGGGTAGAGGGGCATACAGACTCAGATCCCCTATCCAATAATTCCAAATACATAGACAATCTGGAGCTTTCAACAGCTCGTGCAAATAATGTATTGAGGCTTTTAGTTAAGAATGCAGGAATAAATGCGGGCAATATATCTTCAGCCGGTTATGGAGAGCAAAGGCCGGTGGTGCCGAATACAAATGCTGCAAACAAGGCTAAAAACAGAAGGGTAAATATAGTAATACTTAAAAATGTCTTTGACAAAACGGAGCCTGGAAAACTTGGGGAGCAGGATGCAAATAAAGAAGCCCAAAATGGCACAGAACAGTCCGAAGCCGGACATGAAGGCAATGAGGGACATGGGCAGGAAAGTGAAAGTGCTCATTAATAAAAGAGGTCTTCATAATAAAAAAACAAGGCTGGAAACTTCCAGCCTTGTTTTTTTATTATGAAGAAACCCTGTATAATTTTGTCTCGAACTTTATAATTATTACCGTGTATTGGCTATACCCTGAACTTCTGTGGCTTTTCACTGCTGTAACCGAACTCGTATAATAACGCTTTAACAATCCTTTCAGATGCATGGCCGTCCCCATACGGATTAACAGCCCTAGCCATTTTGTTATATTCTTCGGTACTTTCAAGCAATTCCTCGGCGAGTTGAATTATTTTACTTTCTTCAGTACCTGCAAGCTTTACCGTTCCTGCGTTTATGGCTTCAGGCCTTTCAGTTTCATTTCTCAAGACCAGAACAGGCTTTCCGAGGGATGGAGCCTCTTCCTGCAGGCCACCGGAATCTGTCATAATGATGTATGATCTGTCCATCAGGTTGTGCATATCCTGGACATCCAGCGGGTTAACCAGATGTACTCTGCTGTGCCCTCCCAAAATATCTCTTGCAACCTCCTGTACGGCAGGATTAAGATGTACGGGATAGACTACCTGTATGTCAGTGTATTTGTCTGCTATATACTTAAGAGCACGGCAAATATTTTTAAGAGGTTCGCCGAGATTTTCTCTTCTATGTGCAGTGACTGTTATTACTCTGCTGCAATTGTAATCAATTTTTTGCAGATTTTCATTTTCAAAAACATAATCTTTTTTTACTGTTGTTTTAAGAGCATCTATTACGGTATTTCCGGTTGTATAGATTTTATCATCCTGTACTCCTTCGTTTAGAAGGTTTGTCTTATTTGTTGCTGTTGGGGCAAAGTGTATATCTGATAGGGCAGCTGTAAGTTTCCTGTTCATTTCTTCAGGGAAAGGGAAATACTTATCAAATGTCCTTAGGCCCGCTTCCACATGTCCTACAGAAATATGGCTATAAAAGGCTGCCAGACTGCCTACAAACGTAGTGGTTGTATCTCCGTGTACCAGCACGATGTCAGGTTTGACCTGCTCAAATACCTGGCTTAACCCTTCCAGGGACCTTACTGTTATATCAATTAAGGTTTGTCTGTTTTGCATTATATTCAGATCATGATGAGGAGTTATTTCAAACATGTTTAAGACCTGGTCAAGCATTTGTCTGTGCTGGGCAGTAACACAGACAATGGATTCTATCTGATCGGATTTCTCCAGTTCCTTTACAAGAGGTGCCATTTTGACTGCTTCAGGCCTTGTGCCGAAAACTGTCATTACTTTCAGTTTGTTCATTATTATGCTCCTTAATCAAAGTAAGTTTTATAGCAGTTCGGAAGATATATCCTCTCTTTGCGGTTTGCTGTCTTTACCTTCATCTATATCCGGATTATCCGGATTTGAACTAGTATCCATTAAAGCCCTGCCATTAATTTCTTTATTAATTTCAGTTTCATCCTCGTTACTCAGCTCACTCATATATCTCGCTCCGCCTATAACAAAAATAGATACTGCTATGACTAATATAATTGCACTCAGAGCACCCTTGTCCGCAAGGACAATAGCACATAGACCCAGTGCGGCACTTACGGTATACATGACGACAACTGATTGTTTATGGGTAAGTCCCATATCTATCAGACGATGGTGCAAATGCCCCCTGTCAGCCTCCATAATGGGCTTTCCTTGTAATAATCTGCGTATGATCGCAAAGGCAGTATCAAATAGGGGAAGACCCAGAACCAATAGGGGTATAGCTATAGCAATGGCGGCATACTGCTTTAGAGTACCTTGTATGGATATGACTCCTAAAGTAAAACCAAGAAAGTTAGAGCCCGTATCACCCATGAATATTTTTGCCGGATTAAAGTTGTAAGGAAGGAATCCCATGGCCGACCCTGCTAGAGCAGCAGTGATCAATGCCATATCCCATCTCTCGGTTATTACTGACACAAAAAACAGCGAGAGTGACGCTATGGAAGATACTCCCGCAGCAAGTCCGTCCAGACCGTCTATGAGATTTACTGCATTAGTTATGCCTACAATCCACAGAATAGTTATGGCATAAGATACGATCGGATTTAGCTCAGACATACCTGATGCAGCAAATGGGTTTGTCAAACGTGGTATACTTGTACCGGTGAAAACTACAGTAAAAGCTGCTGCAAGCTGAAATATAAGCTTATACCTGGCCCTTATCTGCTTGATGTCATCTACTATTCCAATAGAGGTAATAATCAGAATTCCGGCCAGGAAGCCTATAAATTGAACGTTAGGCTTAAAAGCGCTGGCAGTATTTATGTATGAACTAAAGGAATTGTATAATACTGCTATAAGGAAACCTGATATGATAGCCAATCCACCAAGTCTGGCAATTGGTTTTTTATGCATCCTTCTATTATCTCTGGGTATATCTATAGCACCAGCTTTAAATGCTATCTTCCGTGCGATAGGAGTAGCTGAAAAAGCTACAATAAAGGACAATATAAAGGATATGATATATTCATAAAACACAAAAGCACACCTTCTTTAAGTGAAAATCATTACAGGGCATTTTACTTTATGGTGTTGTGGATTGACTTATTATGATTTTCACATGATAGTTATTTATTAACTCTTTTTATTGTTATAGCTTAACAACTCTTATGCCGGCTTCTTTCAAAAGCTCCATAGAAAGGTCATCAGGATAATCACCCCTGAAAACCACTTTCTTAATACCCGCATTTATGGCCATTTTTGCACAGAGGACGCATGGCTGGTGAGTTACGTATAAAGTTCCGTCCTTTACACTGGTCCCGGAGTACGCAGCCTGTACGATCGCATTCTGTTCGGCATGTATAGCTCTGCAAAGCTCATGTCTTTGACCTGAAGGGATTTTCAGCTCATCTCTCAGGCAACCGATCTCAGAGCAATGCTTACAGCTCATAGGAGCTCCATTATACCCAGTTGAAAGAATTCTTTTATCCTTGACTATCAATGCTCCAACTTGCCTTCTTATACAGGTTGATCTTGTCTTGATAAGATCAACTATATCCATAAAATATTCATCCCATGAAGGCCTCATATTTATAACCCCCTAATAAATCAATTGAGTACCGGCTTTTTACAATTAACAATTAGTAAGTCTTACAATTAGACTGTTTTTTGTACTATTTTGTTCCAAAAAGTCTGTCTCCAGCATCGCCTAAACCTGGAATTATATATCCATGATCGTTGAGCTTTTCATCAACGCAGGCACAGTAGACTTCTACATCAGGGTGGTCCTTGTTGACTCTTTGAATTCCTTCAGGTGCAGCTATGAGACACATTAACTTAATGTTGCTTACACCTTTGTCTTTTATAAATTTTATTGCAGCAGAAGCTGAACCTCCTGTTGCAAGCATTGGATCAAGAATTACTATATCCCTTTCTGTAGCATCTACAGGAAGTTTGCAGTAGTATTCCACCGGCTGTAAGCTTTCTGGATCTCTGTATAAACCAATATGTCCGACTTTTGCCATAGGCAGGAGTTTCAGCATACCGTCAACCATACCGAGACCGGCCCTTAATATAGGTACTATACCAAGCTTTTTGCCTGAAATCACCTTTGTTTTAGCTATACCAACGGGGGTTTCTATTTCGACTTCCTTTAACGGCATATTTCTAGTTACTTCGTATCCCATCAACATGGAAATTTCTGATACCAGCTCTCTGAATTCCTTAGTATCAGTATTTTTGTCCCTTAAAAGTGAAATTTTGTGTTGAATCAGTGGGTGATCAAATACAAAAACGTTATTCATGTTTATAAATACCTCACTTATCTTGAATATTTTTTTTCTATATCAGAAATTTTGTTTACTCTGGTAAGGTGCTTACCACCCTGGAAGTCTGTCTTCATCCAGATATCTACAATATCAAGGGCAAGACCCGCTCCGATAACACGGGCACCTAATGATAATACATTGGCATCATTATGCTCTCTGCTCATCCTAGCCATATAACTATCTGTGCAAACAGCTGCTCTTATTCCGGGAACCTTGTTTGCAGCCATGGAAATTCCGAGGCCTGTTCCGCAAATAATGATTCCTTTTTCACAATTTCCGCTTGCAATTGCTTCAGCTACAGCCAGTCCGAAATCAGGGTAATCAACAGAACTTTCGTCGCAAGTTCCGAAATCTTTTACTTCATATCCGCTGTCCTTAAGAAATTTTATTACTTCAGTTTTAAGTAAATATCCTGCGTGGTCACTTCCAACAGCTATCATTAAAGAATGTCCTCCTTATAGTTGCTAAACAATTATCCTTGGTATTTAAAGTTTTCCCTATCATAATTATTTTATAGTATAGGTATATCTATGTCAAAAAAACTTTAGATAAAAATATCTAAAAATAGGACTTCAAAGTTGTCTGGTATTGCTTATAAACCTTCTTTTTTTCTTATTATTTGAATGAGCTTGTCTATAGCAGATTTAATTTCATCAGCACAACGTTTATAAAGCTGTACGGGCATTCCAAACGGATCTGTTATGTCAAGCGAAAAGTTATATGGTTCAATGCCTTTATCCGGTATATCTGACGCTACAAATTCTTTTAGAGTGTATACCTTAGACTCTGCATCGGGATATTGGGATAATATAGCTTCCTTATGGCCTCTGGTCATAGTGAGAACAAGGAAAGCATCATTTACCTGTTTACTGTTAAGTTGTCTTGACCGGTGCCTGCTTATGTCTATATTCCATACATCCTTAAGAACACTTACTGCATTGGCGCTTGCGCAATCACCGTCATACGCATGAACTCCGGCAGAAGCTATTTCATATTTTTCTTTCAATACTTCATCCTTTTCAAGTGCAGCTTTCAAAATTCCTTCTGCCATGCTGCTTCTGCATGTGTTCCCAGTACAAACAAAGAGTATTGTTTTCACTTTAACCTCCATCCAAACCGAACTGTATTAATCGTTATCTGCATGAATTATTTTGTACCCTGCAGCTTTATTCAACCTGTTCATAATTGCCATACCTATTCCTGACTTGTCTACTGCCTCGGCCAGAATTACGTCCACGCCTTTTTCGTCAAATGTCCTAAGTGCCTTAAATAGGCTTGAGGCAATTGTTTCGGGGTTAGTCCTGTCTCCAACGGATATTATCTCAGATACAGGTTTTGCAAGTGCATAAAGATCTATTGTCTGATCAGTTGCAAGTATGCCGGCCTTTATGCCCTTTTCAGAATAATCTGCTAAAAGCTGTCTGATTTTAGCAACAATACCGGAAAGATTTCCATCTATTACTATTACATCAGCCTTTGGAGAGTAGTGGGTGTACTTCATACCGGGGGATTTTGGAATAATACTCTCACTAATGCTGGTTAATATTGCGGGATCAACATTTATAATACCCAAGATTCTTTCGAGATCCATGGATGTGACACCACCGGGTCTTAAAATCATAGCGGGACTGACAGTTATGTCAAGAACTGTGGATTCAAGCCCTACTTGAGCACTGCCTGCATCAATTATAATGTCAACTTTTCCCGACAGATCTTCAATAACATGTTTAGCAGTAGTAGGACTGGGTTTTCCTGAAGTATTTGCACTGGGTGCTGCTACAGGAACACCTGCTTCCTTTATCAAAGCCAGAGCTATGGGATGAAGAGGCATCCTTACTGCTACTGTTTCAAGCCCCGCGGTAATAACTGGCGGCACTATATTGGACTTTGGCATGACAAGTGTTAATGGCCCGGGCCAGAACTTGTCCATAAGCAGGGAAGCATTTGAAGGCATATGGCTCACTATACTACTTAAGGATTTCTTTTCTGCAATATGCACGATAAGAGGGTTGTCGTTTGGCCTGCCTTTTGCTTTAAATATATTTCTTACAGCAGTCTCATCAAGAGCATTAGCTCCGAGCCCGTAAACTGTTTCTGTCGGAAAGGCAACAAGACCACCGTTTTTAAGAATATTTGCAGCATACCTTAACCTGGCTGAGTCTATATTATTAAAATCTAGTCGGATGATTTCTGTTTTCAATACCATCAGGCTGCAGACCATTGGTAAAGGGTTGCCGGCATACTTCGCCTGGTGCCTGTTACCTGACAACTGCTGCCTATCACCTGCCTTTAATTATATATTGTTACTATTATACCACACAAAATACCTATTACATTTCCAACTGAAGGTAAACGTCCCGTATAAAGCCTTTTTGATTGGGGAACCAGCTCGCCGTACACTATATAGAGCATAGCGCCTCCTGCAAAACCAAGGCATACGGATATCAATTGCTGGGACATTCCTCCCAAAACAGCTCCGATAAAGGTACCGAAGCCCATTGGTATACCAGACAAGGCTGTAAGTAAAAATGCTCTTGTTTTGGAAAAACCCCCTGCCCTCATAGGAACAGCCATAGCTACACCTTCAGGTATGTCATGGATCAAAATTACTATAGTAAGAGTTAATCCCAGGCTTGTTGATGCCTCAAATCCTGAACCTACTGCGAAGCCCTCAGGGAAATTATGAAGTGCAATTCCTATTGCGGTCAGAATTCCCGTTTGCAGCAACCTAGAGTTTTTGTAACCCCGTTTTATGAACTTAGATTTACTAATATAATTTTCCAGAAATATTATCGTAATAACACCTGCAAAAATCCCG
Organism: Clostridia bacterium; assembly: GCA_026414765.1. Taxonomy (NCBI): domain Bacteria; kingdom Bacillati; phylum Bacillota; class Clostridia; species Clostridia bacterium. The sequence goes on from JAOAIJ010000016.1 coordinate 193,086, forward strand.
CAGAAAGTCAGGGTAATACCGCCCAATCCGAAGGCTTCAGGAATCAACTCAAAGCACACTACTGACGTCATTAGACCTGCTGAAAACTCAAGAATAAGGCTTAGGAACCGATTGCTGATGTTATTAACGAAAAAGGCCATTAATCCTCCGGTACTTGTTCCAACGACACCAGAAATAAGGCCAACTAAAGTTACTTTCAGCAAATAATCCATTATTACCCCCAGAAAGAAAGGTTTACTTCTAATTCTATTCACTGAAAGGAGTAAATATTAATTATCAATTTTTGATTTTCATGATCAACTGCAAGTACAGGAACCTGGTGTCTCAATCCTCATCATCCTGGTTGCCGCTGCCTAACTTGCCAGCCTGATCGGAGGTTATCAATGCATCTATTATTTCATCAAAATCCCCGTTAAGTATTGCCTCTATCTTATATAGAGTCAAGCCTATCCTATGATCGGTTACCCTGCCTTGAGGATAGTTGTATGTTCTTATCCTTTCACTTCTGTCTCCGGTTCCAACCTGACTTTTCCTGGCCTGGGCGACTTCTGAAGTCTGCTGCTCCTGAGCTATTTCATACAGCTTTGACCTAAGGATCTTCATAGCTTTATCTTTATTCTTGTGTTGAGACCTTTGATCCTGGCATGTTACAACAATACCTGAAGGTCTGTGAGTAATACGTATTGCAGAATCGGTTTTATTTATATGCTGCCCTCCTGCACCGGATGCACGGTAGGTATCTATTTCGAGATCAGCAGGATTTATATCCACATCCACATCTTCAACCTCAGGCAAAACCGCAACAGTAATGGTTGAAGTATGAATTCTGCCACTGGACTCGGTTGAGGGGACACGTTGAACCCTATGAACACCACTTTCAAACTTTAAGCGGCTGTATGCTCCTTTAGCTTCTATAGAAAATACAACTTCCTTAAAGCCTCCCAATTCTGTAGGATTTGCATCAAGAATTTCTATTTTCCAGCGTCTGCGTTCAGCGTACATGCTGTAGGCTCTAAAAAGGACACCTGCAAACAGTGCAGCTTCTTCTCCACCTGCACCACCACGGATTTCTACAATAACACTTCTGTCATCATTAGGATCTTTTGGGAGAAGGAGTATTTTCAGCTCTTCCTTGATTTTTTCCAGTTTTTCAAGGGACTCATCCAGCTCTGATTGGACCATTTCTCTGAAATCCTTATCAAGTGTGCCGTCCAATAACTCTCTTGCTTCTGAAATATCATTGTTGGCTTTTTTGTATTCACGGTATTTTGCAACGATATCCTCCAGCTCGGAGTACTCTTTCATGTATTTACGATACTCATCCTGGTTTGATATCACCGAGGGATCACTTAACTTGTGGCTTATTTCCTCGTACCTGTTTTCAGCTACTTCAAGCTTGTCAAACATTTTACACCTCTCGAGATAAATAATATTGCGGATCCAAAACCTGTTTTATATATAATGAAGACATTAAAATGCTATGAAAATAAATAAATCACGGTGATATATTATAGCATAGTCCGGCATGAGCCGCAAGCTTTTAGCGGCGAAATGCGGCACTAGGCATAACCTATGACGTTATTACCGCAGAAAAGTAGGGTTTTGACTTTTCGAGGATAATAACAACGTCCGGCATGAGCTTTTAAATCCAGCTCTGGCAAATCAAAACTCGCTATCGTTCAAACAAAGGATTTGCTATTTTTTGCTCGTATTAAGGGGCTCTATAGTCTTTCCACAATGCGATTTCCATAACTTGGATACAAAAAAATATTCACCGCAGCGTAATAAGTATTTTTGCTCCCGTAAAAAAATGCTCCCTCCATAATGACAGATTTATATTTACCTGTCTGCTGCAGAGAGAGCATATCACTTTTTGAACCGGCTTCCTATGTCAAAATTGAATATTATAATCTAAAAACGGACCTGTTATATGTATTTGATTTGTCCATGCCATAAAAAGGAGAATTATAAATATTACTAAAAAGATGCTGCTTACACTGACATCTATCTTCACATCTTCTCTTTTTGCATAAATAAGGTTGAGAGTGATGATTTCCAAACCAAACAATACGAGTGCGCCACCCCCGATATACCAGAGGTTTTTGACTATGCTAAAATCATATATATTATTTAGAATTATCAATAAGCCACATACTACCATTACCAGAGCAAGAGTGTACCTGCCCGCTTTTATCCGCATTTTTATTCCCCCTGCAAAAATTCAGCTTTATAAATATATACGGGAATACATGTGTAAAGTCTGAAAAGCATGGGGTTACCCATGCTTTCACTGCTGCTGACTACTTTACAACTTCTATATATCCGTTATTGGTTTCGGCATTGATGTTTACCTTTTGAGAGTAATTCATATATCCTATACTTTCCGCTTCTGCGGAGCTTCCGCCGATACCCTGCTTATTGACGTTATGGTAAGTCATCTCGGGAATCAAAATGTTAATTCCTCCGTTTGTTGTCTGGGCTTTGACTTTATATCCCCTGTTTTCCATGTCGTTCATATTCACCTTTATTCCGCCATTTGATGTTTTAAGGAAGATATTCATCTCTTCACAGTTTTCAAAGTTCTGTGCATTTTCTACCAATATCTTGCTGTTCATTGTAACGGCTTTTATATTCTGTGCCTTGATATGCTTGATATCAATAACTGAATTATTGGTGTTGATATCAATATCTTTTCCCATTACATAATTGACTTGTATTTTTGCATTTTTAGTACTTACATTTATCTTGTCGCTGTTAACTCCCATCAGTTCTATATGGCTGTTTTTGGTTATTGCTTCGAAGATCCCGGAGATGGAATCTTCTGCATATATTCTTCCATTAGTGCTTTCCAGCCTTATTTTGCTGAATTTTACTGCGGGAAGAAATACCTCATGGGAAACGGATATACTGAAATTCATCTGCTTTGCAGGCTTAACAGTAATAGTATTACCTTCGTCACTGAAAGTGAGTATGGATTCGGCATCCTTTGCGGGACTTTTAATCTTTGACTTTATAAGTATTTTGTTATCAGAGTGCTTCTTTACCACTATATAGTTATTAACACCTTCTACATTCAATTCCATGCCCTCAACGGCTACAACCTCAAAGCTTTTTTCTATTGTAGGGTAGTTTCCGAAGAAGTTGAACGCATTAGTATCGACAAAGCTGCCTACAAAATCTACTACCTTGTCTACTATTCCAAAAGTAGTATTGGCAACATTTTTCCCGAGTTTTTCTGCTTTTGTGCTGAAATCTTCAACCATACGATCAAAATCTTTTTGATTATAATTACTTTTAAAATCCTTTTTCCATTCATGTACTTTATCGCGGAGTTTTGTAACTTCTTCCTGAAATGAGGTCTGTCTTTGCTGTTGCTGCTGCTGTTGTTGCTGCTGTCTGGTTGTATTTTCGCCAGATGACTGCTTCTGACTGCCTCCCAAAGCATCTATAAGTCTGGCTGCTTCCTCACTGCTTATTTTTCCTTCTTCGAGCATTTTAAGTATAAGTAATCTTTCTTCACTAGTTGACATATGCTAATCAATACCTCCCTAAAGCCAATTGATAATTAGCTTTTACTCATAATTTTACCCTTTTATATTTAGTCCTTTAATAAACCTATGGCTTCCTCAACACTTATCTCTCCACTGTTAAGCTTATCCAGAACTTCCTTGCGTTTTAGACTGCTAACCGGCTCGGGCTCGGATTTGTAGCCTAAAGCTCCTGCTACATCTTCAAGTCTGTTTTTTACGGTAGGGTAGGAGACTCCCAATTCCCTTTCAACTTCCTTAATGTTACCTCTACACTTAATGAATACATCTATAAAAGATTTTTGATCTTCTGTAAGTCTGCAAAACTTACACAAATCGAAATTGCCTTCTATACTCGTACCGCATTCGTAGCAGCTAAGCTTTGTAACTTGCGTATTCGTGCCACATACAGGACATTTTCCCAATACTTCTTTTCCCATTTCTTCACCTCGTGTCTGTCAGTTGTTTATTTCTAATTTTAATAAAATAAATTTGTTGATTAATTATCTTAACAAAAGCTTTAACAATATTAATAATATTAAATTTCTTAATAAATGTCAATATTTATTATAAACATTATTAATTATATTATTAATATTTTTAATGCATTTTATAAAATAATATAAAAACAGACCATGGTATACTTGTGAAAGTTAATCACAAACCATGATCTGTCTTTTTAATGTAAGCTATAGCAATAATATGTTCCTTATGGGTTTATAGTTCCCGTCTACCTTCAAGAGCTTTTGCCAGAGTAACTTCATCAGCGTACTCAAGGTCGCCGCCTACAGGTATCCCGTGAGCTATTCTGGTTACTCTTATTCCTAGAGGCTTCAGTAATTTTGAAATATACATCGCGGTAGCTTCACCCTCTATATTTGGGTTAGTAGCCAATATGACTTCATTTATGTGGCCTTCCCTTATCCTGGTGAGAAGCTCCTTGATTTTTATATCTTCAGGCCCGATACCTTCCATTGGGGATATAGCACCATGCAGTACATGATACAGGCCCTTGAATTCACGTGTACGTTCCATAGCTATGACATCTCTGGGGTCCTCCACAACACATATTGATGAATTATCCCTTGTTGCACTGCTGCACACATTACATGGATCAATATCAGTTAAGTTGCTGCATATAGAACAGTATCTGGTTTTAAGTTTTGCTTCCTTTATGGCAGTTGCAAGGTTTTCAACCTTATCCTCGGTTAAGTTGAGAACATGAAAGGCAAGCCTTTGAGCAGTTTTATGCCCTACTCCGGGCAGTTTTTCAAACTCCTCAATAAGACGTGCAACTGGTGCTGCATAGAAACTCATAAGTAATCTCCTTTGATAAACTGACTCTGACAGTAATGACACATCAAGACTTTAATTCGAGTAAGGAACTGTACTCTGCCGGACTGCTGCTGAATATTTCAACTTTAACCGACTGCCTTTTGCCAGCTATTAAAATAGTCCAGGGAAACCGCCCAAACCACCCGTCACTTTGCCCATTTCACTGCTCACCATTTCATCGGCTTTTCTTAAAGCTTCATTTACTGCAGCAAGTATAAGATCCTGCAACATTTCCACATCATCCGGATCAACAACTTCAGCTTTTATATTAATTTCCTTTATTTCTTTTTTTCCTGTTGCAATAACAGTTATAGCACCACCACCGGCAGTAGCTTCTACAGTTTTTAGTTCAAGCTCTTCCTGTACCTTTGCCATATCCTTTTGCATTTTTTGAGCCTGCTTCATCAAGTTACCTATATTTCCGCCCCCAAATCCCGGGAATCCGCCTTTTGCCATTGTATTAATCCTCCTGCACGTATAATTATTTTATTTTGATAAAAGAAACAATATGTACATTAATTCACATATACCGAATATAAAACCGTACTTAGTTTTACACTCAGTTCAATCATTATCCAGAATTATTATAATTAATTATTGTGGTATATACAATAAATTTTTGTAAAGCTTAGCATTTGTGATAGAGGAGCTAATGAATAAAACGGGGCAGAGGAGGGGATGTAACGCAAAAGGGAAGCCCTCCTGTCACGAGGATTCCCTTTGTAAGGTTTATTCATCAATTATATTTAGTGGCACATTCAACCTTTCTGCCAGGTTCTTTGCTTTATCAACCAGCTCATCTGACTCTTCTGCTGCGGTTTCCTTTCTACTGCTTGTAAGATCCTCCTCATCTATACACTTGATCCTGATCTCTCTTCCAAGCTTTTGAGAGACTACTGCTTCTACAGTTTCCAAATTTTCTGCTTTTGATACTACCATTTTGCAGAAACGCCTGTCTGAGCTGAAAACTATTCCTACAAACTTGCTATCCAGTTCCAAAGCTTTTGTGCCTAGGAGGTTGGTAAAAAGGACCATTCTTCCTCCGGATTTCAGTTCATTCAGAACATCATTCCAGCATGACAAGCTGTCTATATTTTCAATATTGCCTTTTCTCTGAACTTCTTTTGGCGCAGGCTTGTCTGGAGATGCTGCCTGGCCTGGATTGGCGGATGGTGCATTGTTTTTTTGAGCAGGGGAGGATTTGATAGTTATATCGCCGCTGCTGATTTTTCTCTCAAGCTCTGCCAGCCTTTCCATAACATTCCCGCCATATTGTGCAGGATTTGATTCGCATAGCTTCATCAAAGACACTTCCAGAAGTATTCTTGGGTGGGTTGCCCATTTAAGGCTTGATTCCAGAAGTGAAAGCTCTTTTATGTCATGCATAAGTTCTTCGTCACTTAACCCCTTGCATTGCTGAATCATCTTTTCTATGGATTCTTTTGATGCTTCTATGATTTCATAGGGATCAGGCGTTAATTTGCATATCAGAAGGTTCCGGTAATAATAAACGAGATCGGCAATAAACCGGGTAATATCTTTTCCCTCCATAACCAACCTGTCTACCAGTTCCAATATACGGCTTATATCCTTAGCCGCTATAGCATCAAAAACCTCGGCAATGAAGGTATCATTTACTATTCCGACAACTGTAAGGACATCATCATAACCTATTTCCTTACTGCCCATGGAAATACACTGATCGAGAATGCTGATTGCATCCCTGAGTGCACCGTCAGCCATTTTTGCGATTAGCTTCGCGCCATCCTTCCGGAGAGTAACACCGCTTTCCTGAGATATCTGTGTAAGCCTGCTCATTATGCTCTCAATGGAAATTCTCCTGAAGTCAAACCTCTGACACCGTGATAGTATTGTGGCGGGCAGCTTATGCGGGTCTGTTGTTGCTAAAATAAAGACAACATGGGCCGGCGGCTCTTCCAGCGTTTTTAGTAAAGCGTTAAATGCCCCTGTTGAGAGCATGTGAACCTCGTCTATGATGTAGACTTTGTATTTGGCCTGAGACGGTGCATATATTACCTCATCCCGTATCTCTCTTACATTGTCCACACTGTTGTTTGAAGCAGCATCAATTTCTATTACATCAAGAATGTTTTCGTTCAGTATACCCCTACAGATATCGCATTCATTACAGGGATCACCGTTTTGGGGGGAGAGACAATTTATCGCTCTGGAGAAAATCTTAGCCATGGTTGTCTTACCTGTACCCCTGGTTCCGCAGAAAAGGTATGCATGCGCAATGCGGCCTGTACTGATGCTGTATCTTAATGTTTTTACAACATGTTCCTGTTCTACTACGTCTTCAAAGACAGTAGGTCTCCATTTTCTATATAAAGCTATATATGACATATTTCCCTGTCCATCCTCCTATTACGTTACCCATAACACTGCACTACGAAGCTTTGCTTAGTAACCAGTATAAGTATAACATACATTTGACCCCGCTTCAAAAACTTGTTTTGCCATAGTATAAGAGAGGCATGAAAAAAGGAATGCATCTTCATACATTCCCTGAGATTAACTGGTGCTAATACAACATGTGGCGATACCTTTTCGCAATATCAACAAACGTGTCCACAATGATAGGATTAAACTGAGTATTCCTGTTTGCTAAGAGCTCATTAAGGGCGTCCAACCTGCTCATGGGCTTACGGTAGGAACGGCTGGAAGTCATAGCATCATATGCATCCGCTACGGCAATGATTTGAGCCTCTATGGAAATATCGCTGCCTGACAGGCCATATGGATAACCTGTTCCGTCAAACCTTTCATGATGTAAAGCTATAGCTTTCATTGTGCGTTCTGAAAAGCCTACGGGATATAGTATTTTATTGCTTATCAGGGGGTGTTGCTTTATTACCTCATACTCTTCAGAGGTCAGTTTCTCAGGCTTTAAAAGTATTGAATCGCTTATGCCGACTTTGCCGATATCATGCAGTATTCCCGCAATTTTTATGTCTTGAATCTGATCTTTGGAAAGACCAAGCTTTTCCGCTATATCCACTGCATACTTCGATACCCTCTGCGAATGTCCCTCAGTATAATCATCTTTGGCTTCTACAGTCGCAATAAGGGCATCTACTGTTTTTATAAAATACTTTTTGGAAGTTTCATAAAGCAGAGCATTTTCGATGGCAACTGCTACATTGTTAGCGATTGAAGAAATAAGATTTATTTGATGTTCACCTATTGGTGAGTTAAAGCCGGTAATTAATATACCCAGCTGTTTATCTTTAACTGAAACTGGCATAAAAAGAAATTCCTTTATCTTTTCATCCTCCGGCAGACTGCTGTTTATAGTACTGGTAACCCAGCTGTCAGGTATTTCGTGTGCCTTAAGTATTCCTGACTTTTCTGCAAAATATTTTATTGCACTGTCGTGGATGTTTTTAGGAATAAACATTGTATCAATATTCTTATTTGCATAAAATGTTCCTGAAAGCGCCTTTACATATAGTGATGAGGTATCTTTCTCGATAAAACCCAGAGCACATGAGGGACAATCCAGAGCCTGTGTTATTTCATTTACTATTATATTTGACAGCTCATCCAAATCCAGTGTTGAAGTCAGTGCTTTGCTTGTGGAGTTAAGGATGGACAGTTCTTTATTACTCTGGAGTATTTCTTTTTCAAGCCTTCTTCTTTTTGTTATATCTCTTACTATTGCCTGCAAGCCCATACTTATGCCATTATACATATAGTTGGTAAACTTGACCTCTGTAATAATCGTGATGCCATCCTTCCGTACGAAAGATAACTCTGTAGCGTATATGTTTTCGTGCTTGAGATAGTTTAAAATATACTCTATGGAAAATGGCTTTGAGATGGCAGCGATAAGTTCGGAAATATTCTTGCCGACCAGGTCTGATTTCTCATATCCCAGCACATCATAGCAAACATGGTTTACAAAGGAAATAACGCCTGTATCCTCTATAACACATACTATTTCAGGGATGTTTCTGACAAGTGAATGGTATTTCTGTTCGGCTTCGTTCAGTTGTTCAATAATTGCCTGAAGCTGACCATAGGACGCTTCAAGTTCGGAATTTGCCTCCTGAAGTTCCCAGTTTTTATCATACAGTTCCTCAGATTGAACTTTCAGCTTATTTTTACTTTCCTGGAGGTATCCCGTAATATCGTTGATTGCACAGGCAATTTCACCTATTTCATTATTTGAAGTAATATCTAATTTGTAGTCTGAGTTTCCGTTTTTCACTTCTCCGATACCACTTTTTATCGTCGAAAGCGGGGAAAGGATAACCTTGCGGACATATGAGTAAATAAGGTAAACTAAAACAATAATCACTAGTATTAACAACAATTCAATAATACCAAAAATCATGCTATTTGAAAGAGGGGTATATTCACTATCTGTAGAAAGAAGAGCTCCTGCAAAAAATACAATATTAACTGCAAAAAGTGCTATTAAAAGGAATGATATTAAGCAGCACAAGACTAATAAAATCTTTTTGATACTGTTGTCCTTAAAATTGAACATATAGCATATACCTTTTTTCTACAAATTTCTACAAAATATTTAGTAATATAATGTTAACACATAACCTACCATTTTTAAACATCTAAAATGTATAAAAATGGACTATATTTTTATTTACTTTAACCTATAGATGGTAACCCCGAAAAAGACATAGAATTGTAAATAGGATAAACGATAAAGGAGGGATATTGCGTGCATATAAAAAAAGAACCATTACAGGTTCTTATATTTATTATGATTGGCCGTGCACCCATTCTCGACTTACCTCTACAAGCGTAACCCACGTAGTTAGCTCTAATCAGGCATCCCTACGGCACACGAAAGTGCCAGCTTACCGCTGCTTCCTTCCGGACCTGACGGGGTTCACAGGTTTTCGTTGCGTAAGACCCGATTTTCATTGCCACTTGCGAGGGGCAGACCCAACAGGGAATAAGCCTCCAAAGGGAATTCAACCCTGCTACAGCGGTTTGCAGGAAAAGGGCACCGCTACCTCCCCGCCTAGCACGACCAAAACTTTAACATAATTAACGTTACTTTTATTGCCTGAAAATATGTCATCAGGACAATAAATAACACAGCCTGTTAAGCTGTCTCTCTATTATACATAAAAGGGCATTTCATATCAAGTAATTTTATAAATTTTGTAAGAGGAAGTTTAAGGCAAAAAAATAAAGCACTGAATATAATAATAATGAATAATTGCAATAAAACTAGTGCTTTAAATTTTAAATAAAATCAATATTATATTAAAAGGAGGAACAAAATTGAAAAAATAGTATTACTAGTTGTGGTAATATGATTATACCATAATTTTCTTGGAAGTAATATTAAAATTGTGTAACAACTATTAATAAACTGTTAACATACTGGAATAATCTCAGTACTCCTTTCTTTCGTAATTGCTGTCGTCTAATATTTCTGTTTTCGCGGTATTGCTTTCTATAAAATTCGAATAGAATTTAGTATATTTGTCTAGTATTTTTCTATCATACTTATTCAGTGAGGTTACTGGAGTTTTATCCTTACTGTCAGGTGCCAAAGTATCACTTCCTTAATATAATTTTTACTAGCTTTATTTTTTTCTATTATACCAATAATATATTATGAAAAAACAAATCAAATATACAGGAATTATGATAATTTATTAAGCATTGAAGGGGATGAGAGTATTTTTAAAATCTTTCCGGAAAAACGCAGCAGAAATTGGTTATGGGTATTTATCCTTTATTCTGCAATTATCAGTTGCTCCTTTTTTATAGGAAGTATTTTTATACTAAGAAGAAACGTAAGTTTTGGAAATTTTATTTCCATAATGATAGTTGCAGTTGTATTTTCTACTATAATTACTCTGGCCGGATATCTAAATGCCGGGTTTGTTTTTGTTTCATCGAGTATAGGTCTTGTTCTGGGAGTTACTGCACTATTTACAGTTTTATTAAGGAAAAGAACCGGGTGGGAAGATCTTGCCGGACCAGTCATATTTCTTCAGATTGCTGTTCTGAGCCTGATAACAGGCATGATTTTAGAAGGAGCAGTAAAAATAATCCGGAGGCCGGATAAAAAGATTTCCAGAAAATAGGAATAGAGCATTGTAAAACCTATATACTTTTTGATAGAATAAACTTTGTTATTTTATGAATTAAGTAAAAGGGGTGCAGAAGAATTGAAAGTTCGCAAAGCTATAATACCTGCTGCAGGAATGGGAACCAGGTTTTTGCCTGCAACCAAGGCACAGCCTAAGGAAATGCTCCCGATAGTAGATAAACCGACTATTCAATATATAGTTGAAGAGGCAATTGCTTCAGGAATAGAAGATATAATGATTGTTACCGGAAGAGGGAAAAGAGCTATAGAAGACCATTTTGACAAGTCTTACGAGCTGGAGCACGTACTTATGAGCAAAGGTGAGGATGAATTATTAAATCTGGTTCAGGATATATCAAACCTGGTTAATATTCATTATATAAGGCAAAAGGAACCTAAAGGGCTGGGACATGCAATTTACTGTGCAAAAACATTTATTGGCGACGAACCTTTCGCAGTATTATTAGGTGATGATATAGTAGATTCTGAAACACCTTGTTTGAAGCAGCTTATAGACGTATTCGACAGGTATGGTTCTACAGTAGTCGGAGTCCAGCATGTGCCACGCAGCGATGTTTCGAAGTACGGGATAATAAATGGACAGAAAACCGGCGAAAGGGTATATAGTATAACAGATATGGTTGAAAAGCCTGATGTGGATTCTGCACCATCGGACATTGCTATATTAGGGAGATATATTATTACACCTGATATATTTAAATTTCTTGAAAGTGCTGAACCCGGGAAAGGTGGAGAAATCCAGCTTACTGATGCTTTAAAGAAGCTGATGGGGGTCGAGGCTATTTACGCTTATGATTTTATCGGCAACAGGTTTGATGTGGGAAACCGTATAGGCTTTGTTAAAGCAACAGTAGAATTTGCTTTAAAGAGAGAAGACATTAAGGAGGAATTTGCAGAATATTTAAAGGACTTGGCTAAAAATTTATAGAATTAACTGGAATAAATATGATTCTGATGTAAATAATACCTATAGACAAAAATCTGATTGTTTATAGGTATTTTTTATGCGTTGTTTATATATTATCGGGAAGGTGCTGCTAGTAGTATTTATATTGACTATAATAATCAACATTCTGTTGTATTTCAGCCCTTTTTCCATTAAAGAGAGCCGTGATGAAGTACATAGAGAGGACAGAGGGAGCACTGAATCAAGTAGGGGAAAGGTTTTGCCTGAAAAGGATGGTACAAGAATGCGTCCTATGGAAAGCCAGTCTGATGCGCTTGAAGAAACTATAGGAAAATCAGCACCTGAGGATGGAGATGCCGGGGACAGAAGCTGCCTTCAGAGTAAAGCAGGTAATGGGCTGGTAAAGTATTTTATGACATATGATGAGATTATGTCTTTAAAGCGGATTAGTCTTGAGGATAAACTTACCGGTCTAAATGTTGTAAGGAAGGTGAAACGGGTGGATTTAGAGAGAATTTTAAGAATTGCCGATGGCGGGATTACTATGGAGGAGTGGGCGAGTCTCAGCAAAATTCTGAGAAACTCGCTGGAAGAGAAGGATATCGAGAAACTTAAGAAAATAGCTTTCAAAAACAAAATAATGAATTAAAGAGGCAAGCTTGTGCTAGTTAGATTTAAAGTATTATAATAACATCATAATGATAAGTGGGGGTGGGTATAGTGGGAAGCTTTATAGCTTTTGTTGCTTTATTAATTATTGCAGTTGCTGCGGTGAGTCTGGTTAAGGGGACAGGGCGCAGTCAAACCGGAGGTAGTACGGGTAATATTCCTGTGAAGAACGATAATTCTGTCAATGATATGCTTCTATATAGCAGCATGTATAATAATGATTCTGTTTGTGAAAGCAGTACGGAAGGTGTAACCAGTGATAATGACTGTGGTTCAGGAGAAGATTGCAGTTGTGACTCGGGCTGTGACAGCAGTTGCGATTGTGGAGGGAGTTGCGGTACTGACTAATTTAACATGGTGTTTACATAAAGAAGAAAAGAGTTTACATAATAAAAATGTAAACTCTTTTCTTCTTTGGTTATTGTATTATATAGGTAAAACGGAGAGTTGTCAAGAAATTTCTTAAAACAGTTTAAAATAATGTGATTTATATACGGTATTGGGCTGGCAGGCTTATGAGAGTAGAATTCATAAAAATACCGGATTTCCCTTTTCGCTCTATTTCTAATAAGATATATTTCCAAACAGTCCGGACACAATTTTTAGGGAGGTGTACGCCATATGCCTGCAAAAGATCATCCTTCATACAAGGAAGAATACAACAAAAGCAAATATGTTCTTGATTATGTGAAAGTGGCTTTAGATGCTGCAATAAAAAGAAAGGATAAGATGGATAGTGAAATAGGGAGAATCAAAAAACAATTCAGTTGGGAAAGTAGTCAGGACTACGTAGAATTAGTAATGAATTCCATGCTGCAAGGGAGCCTTGAGCTAAAATTGCGGAATCTGAAAGCAGCGATGGAAAAGCCGTATTTCGGAAGAGTTGATTTTAAGGAAGACAATAAGAAAACAGTTGAAAAGCTCTATATCGGCAAAGTATCCCTTATGAGAGATGAGGATCAGTCGCTGCTGATAGTTGACTGGCGTGCCCCTATAGCCAACCTGTATTATGAGGAAAGGCTTGGAGAAGCAACTTATTCCTGTCCTGATGGTGATATAAGAGGTGAATTGATCTTAAAAAGACAGTTTTCCTTTGATAAGGGTGAGTTAAAAGAAGTATTCGATATAGATATTACGACAAACGATGAATTCCTCCAATCCTATTTAGGAGCCAGTGCGGATAACAGGCTCAAAGATATTGTATCTACTATACAAGCTGAGCAGAACCAGATAATCAGGGCGGATATGTGGACCCCCTTAATAGTGCAGGGGGCTGCAGGGAGCGGTAAAACGACGATAGCTCTTCATAGGATAGCATACCTTATTTATACTTATGAAAAAGAATTTAAGCCGGAAAATTTTATGATAATCGCACCGAATAAGCTCTTTCTGAATTATATATCGGAGGTACTGCCCGAACTCGGTGTTGAAAAGGTAAAACAAACTACCTTTGAGGATTTTGCTTTAGAGCTAATAGGAAAGAAACTGAAGCTTAGGGATGCAAATGAAAAACTGATTACATTTGTTGAACATAATGTTGGAAAAGAGCAAATTGAACATAACGGGCTTATAAAAAAAGTATCAGAATTCAAAGCTTCAATGCTGTTCAAGGAAATAATTGATGAGTATATTAAGTCCAAAGAGGCCACGCTTTTGCCAAAAGAAGATTTTTGTGTTGCTTCTAAGGTTTTGTTCAAATACGAGGAAATAAATAATCTGTTTTTAAAGGAATATAGCAACTGGCCTGTAATGCAGAGGTTGAACGAAATTAAAAAGCACTTGAATAACAGATTGAAAACAAAAAAGGAATCTATAATAAACCAATTATATGATCAGTGTGATGAGAAAATCAGTAAGCTTAAGATTGAGATGGAAGACTCGGAAGACAGGCAGAAATTAATAATAGATGCTATTAACCGTAGGGACGAGATCATAAAGAATCTTGAAACACATTCAAAGAAAGCAATTAATGACTATATGAAGAAGACTGCAAAAGTTAATCCCTATGAATACTATAAAGATATGCTAAGTGACAGTGAAGGCCTATTAAGATTTTCTGCCGGAAAAGTAGAGGAAAGAATTATCACATTTACCGGGGAATACTCCAGCCAGGTCTTAAAATCTGGCTATGCCGAGTTAGAAGATCTGGCGCCTATAATATATATCAAACTAAAGATGTATGGAATGGATGAAAAGATACCTGTTAAGCATATAGTGATCGATGAAGCCCAGGATTTCAGTGTTTTTCAGCTTTATGTCCTGAAAAACATAATTAAAGACAGTTCATTCACAATACTTGGAGACCTTGCTCAGGGTATACATTCATACAGGGGTACAAAAAGCTGGGAGGATGTGAGGGAGCAGGTGTTTTGCGGGAAAAAGAGTAAGCTGCTGCTGCTGGAGCAAAGCTACAGAACTACTGTTGAAATAATGGAAGCTGCAAATAAGGTGATAAAATGTATGAATGACAGCAGCATAATTGCGGCAAAGCCTGTTATAAGACATGGCAACGAGCCTGAATTGATCCGCATGCAGAGTATGGATGAAATAGCAAAGGGTATAGGGGAAAAAATAGACTCATTTGAGAAAAAAGGATATAAGACTATAGCTGTTATTTGCAAGACAATGGATGAATGTAATGCGGTTTGGTCAAGGCTAAGGTCTATAGGCAGCAAACCAGTAATTATAACTGGAAAAGAAAAGGAATATAAGGGCGGTATTGTTATTGTCCCGTCATATTTGGCTAAAGGGCTTGAATTTGATGCAGTCATAATAGCAAACGCGGCAAAGGAGATATATCCGGAAACTGATCTTGATATAAAGCTGTTGTATGTAGCGATGACCAGACCGCTTCATGAGCTGTGTATATATTACTGTGGGGAGTTGACATCTCTTCTTGCTTAGAGGACACTCCTACACCTATACAAATTAGTCGTTGAAGTAATTGGTGTGCGGGTATATAATAAAATATTGGACACATTCAGCTTAACCTCTTAATTCAATGATAAAGGAGAAGGTAATGTTTCAGATTTCAAGCGAATTAATTCTGAGCAGATCTACTCAGTTTGTATATGACCGGGGAAAAGAATACCACAAGCAGCAAAGGGTAAAATCAATAAGTTTCATACAGGAAAAGCTGATTTTTGATGCGAATGTACTAGGTACTAAACAGTATAATGTTCAAATACAGTTTGACAGGAATGGAGAACTTCAGCATTCAAGCTGTGCATGTCAGGCATATGAAAATTATTGGGGCATATGTAAACATGTAATAGCAGTATTACTGGTAATAAAAAACAAACAGGAATCCGGTTTTTTTGAAGGATTAAAGTCAAAAAGGGTATCAAAACAAATCTTTAATTATTTTCAGGGCAGGCAGAGCCTTGAAAAAGTTCCTGTTGATCTGGAAATAACTTACGGATTTCATAAGGGGAGCGGAAATACAGGCGCGTATTCAAGCTTGAGCCTTAGGATAGGGGAAGGAAAGCTTTATGTCGTAAAGGAAATAAAAAAACTCTTTGCCTGTATTGAAAAAAATGAGGAGCTGGAGTTTGGAAAAGGCTTTACCTTTGACCCCTCAAAACACGAATTCAAGGATTGTTACAAACCACTGATAAACATGCTTAAAGAACTCTATGAAGTGGAGAAAATAAGTGACAAGTTTTCAAGTGGATATGGCAAATCTAGTATATTTAAGGAAAATCATGTGCTGCTGGCACCTTCGATAGTTAAGAGATTTTTTGAAATGTATAAGGAAATGCCATTTAGAGCAGTAATAATTGATAGGTTGTACGAAAAAATGGAGGTTTTAGTTACCGATTTCCCGGTAGCCTTTCTAATTAAGAAAGAGGGATCAAACCTTATTTTAGAAATAGAATGCGAAGATCCTTTGATACCGCTTACAGATGAAGGGGAATACTTTCTTTGCGGAGATAGGATTTATAAGACTTCAGCAAAACAGCAGCAAAACTTTAAACCTTTCTATATTGCACTTTTGCAGCAGCAGGATAAAATAATCCGCTTTTATGAAGAAGATAAGGAGAGGTTTGTTTCGGAGGTACTTCCTTTTGCAGAAAAAGCGGGAGAGGTAATAATAGAAGAAAATGTCCAATCCCTTATAGAGAAGATAGACCTGGAGACCGAAATCTATCTGGATCGATTAGGAGAGACTATAACCGCTGATGTTAAGTTCATATATGGAGACAAAGTGATTAATCCCTTTTCTCCTATAGTAAAGACTTCTTTTCTGGAAGAAAAGATTTTTGTACGTGAAGTTGAAAAAGAGAGAACTATAATGGACATCCTTGGAGAGTCGGAGTTTAAGGTATTAAACAATCAGGTATATCTTGATGAAGAAGACAAGGTGTTTGATTTTGTTTTTAGTACAGTTCCCAAACTTCAGGAATACTCACAAGTATATTATTCCAGCAACTTTAAAAAGACAATCATTAAGGAAGCAGCAGCCTTTTCGGGGGGCATCAGACTGAATGAAAAAACTGATATGCTGGAGATAACCTTTAAATTTGAGGGTATTGAACGGGATGAGCTGGTAAATATTTTATACTCACTGAAAGACAATAAAAAGTACTATCGGCTAAAAGATGGAACATTCCTGCACCTCGGAGAAAAAGAGATACAGGAGTTTGCAGATATAGTGGAATACCTGGGGCTGGATAATGAGGATGTTGTTAAAGAATATATGGAAATACCCAAATCCAGGGCTTTTTATCTGGATCAATACCTTAAAAACTCAAGTTTGAAGTATATAGAAAGAAATCATGCTTTTAAGGAATTTGTTCAAAACGTATATGACCCTGAAGATACTGATCTGATTCTGCCTGAGGGGCTTAATGCGGGATTGAGGGAATATCAGAAGTTTGGCTTCAAATGGCTGAAAACCATGTCGATATACGGTCTGGGTGCTATACTTGCTGACGATATGGGCCTGGGAAAAACGCTTCAGGTCCTGACACTCCTTTTGTCCGATAAAAACCAGAAAGGTTCTTGCCCCTCAATTATTGTTGTTCCATCAACACTTGTATATAACTGGCAGGCGGAAGTGGATAAATTTGCACCAGGCCTGGATACGGTTATAATTGCCGGAAACAAGGAAAATAGGGCAGCGCTTATTGACAGTATAAAAGAACATGATATTGTTGTTACGTCTTATCCATTGATCAGAAGGGATATTGAACTATATAAAAATAAGGAATTCAGATATTGTATACTTGATGAGGCGCAGTATATAAAAAACCCTAATTCACATAATGCAAAGACAGTCAAAGAAATAAAGGCAAAAAACCGTATTGCATTAACCGGTACTCCTATGGAAAACTCCCTGGATGAATTATGGTCATTGTTTGATTTTATTCTTCCCGGCTACCTTTTTTCGTATCATCAGTTTTCTGAAAGGTATATAAAGCCAATAATAAAGGATGAAAACAGAAAGATACTGAGTGAGCTGGGGAGGCATATCAAGCCGTTTATACTCAGGAGGGTCAAGACTGAGGTTTTGAAGGAGCTGCCTGAAAAAATAGAGCACAAGCTGGCGGCAGAGCTGACTGCCGAACAGAAAAAAATATACTATGCCTATCTGTATCAGGTAAGGAAGGAAATTGAGAAAAATATTAAAGAAGAGGGATTTGAAAAGAGCCATATAAAAATACTTGCTGCTTTGACAAGACTCCGGCAATTATGCTGTCACCCTTCACTTTTTCTGGATAATTTTGAAGGGGAAAGCGGAAAGATGCTTCTTCTACAAGAACTTATAAACGATTCTGTTTCAGGAGGCCATAGGATTTTGTTATTCTCACAGTTTACTACGATGCTTCGTTTGATCGGAAAATGGCTGGAGAGCAAAGGCATCGAGCACTTATACCTTGATGGTACCACAAAAACCGAGGATAGGATTAAGCTTGTCAGGGCGTTTAATAACGGTCAGGGCAAAATTTTTCTCATATCCCTTAAAGCAGGTGGGACTGGGCTAAACCTTACAGGAGCAGATACCGTAATTCATTATGATCCGTGGTGGAATCCTGCTGTCGAAGATCAGGCTACGGACAGGGCTTACAGAATCGGACAAAAAAAATCGGTTCATGTAATGAAGCTGATTACCAGAGGTACTATCGAAGAGAAGATATACAACTTGCAGGAAAATAAGAAGAAGCTGATAGATGCAGTAATTCAGCCGGGAGAGACAATGCTCTCAAAGATGAGTGAGGAGGAAATCAGGGGACTTTTCATTGACTGAAAATAAGCATATAGGGTATAATAAAACTATTAATCATGAAAGGGTAAGGTATCGCTGAAATGAGGAACTAATCTATTTTGGAACAACTAAAATTATGGCATTGGCAACCTTTAAAAGAAGTTTATAAGGTTGTTGCGGAATTAATTTTGTTCTGGAGTGGATTGGGATACCCGATTTCATATATTCTTGCTCATTTTTATGCTGAAAACACGGCAGTCAGCCGGCATAATAAGCGATAGTATTATGCTGTTGCCTTCTATAGGTGCTGACATGAATTTGAGATTATGAAATAAAAGGTGTTTATAAATCCTCTCTGGAAAAGGGAGGTTTTTTTATGCTTATATTGGAAGCAGAAAATATTAAGAAATATTATGGGGAAAGGCTGATTACCGGACTGGAAAGATTTAAGCTATATGAGAGCGACAGGGTTGGTATAGTAGGACTAAATGGGTCGGGTAAAACTACCCTTATGAACATTCTTACAAAGCAAACCGAGCCTGATGAAGGAAGTGTTGTGATCCATACAAACTATACAATAATCCGTCAGCTGGAAGAAGATGAAGAACTTAAACAAATGGCAATGTCTGATAATAATGACCTTATTTTTAGAGAATTCGATATTGATGGCATAAATATAGCCTATGCAAGCGGGGGGGAGAAAACACGCCTTAAAATTGCCAGCGGATTGTCTGCCGTAAGCAGTGTAATTTTTGCAGATGAACCCACCTGCAACCTTGATATAAAGGGAGTACAGCTGCTTGAAGAAAAGCTGAAGGCCTTCCAGGGGGCTATTGTAATAATATCCCATGACAGGACGCTTATGGATAATATATGCAATAAGATCCTGGAGGTTGAGAACGGAAGAGTAAAACTATATGAGGGGAATTACACGGCTTATCGTACCCGTAAGGAAGCTGAGCGGGAAAGGCAGCTTTTTGAGTATGAGCAGTATACCAGGGAAAAGCGTAAGCTTGAAGATGCTATGGATGGATTGAGGAACAAGGTAAAAACAATGAGGAAGGCGCCTGCACGAATGGGAAATTCCGAAGCCAGGCTTCATAAGCGCAGAGTAAACGGCAAAAAGGCAAGACTCGATAAGTCAGTAAAGGCAATGGAGACCAGGATAAATCAGCTGGAAATAAAAGAAAGACCAAGAGATTTGCCGAAGGCAAGGATAGATATCCAGGAAGGCAGCATGCCTGTGAGTAAAACAGTTATCAGCGCTAAAGATTTGTGGAAAAGTTTTGGAAGCAGGAAGTTATTTGATGGAGTAAATTTCGATATTCCTAATGGGAGCAAAGTGGCTTTGGTAGGCGATAACGGGTCAGGTAAAACTACGCTCCTTAATATGATACTTGAAGGTACAGAAGGGATCAGGATAGCTAACGGTGTTAAAATCGGCTATTTCAGCCAGAATCATGATATTCTTGATGCCGATAGGACCATACTGGAGAATGTTTTAAAGGTAAGCATATTTCCTGAGTATTTTGTGAGGACTGTTCTTGCAAGGCTTCTGTTCAAAAAGGATGATGTGTACAAAAAGATAGAACAGCTAAGTGGAGGGGAAAGAGTGAAAGTTGCCTTTGCCAGGATATTTGTGCAGGACATCAACCTGCTGATAATGGACGAGCCTACGAATTATCTTGATATATACTCAATGGAAGCACTGGAAGGAGTTTTGAGGGAATTTGAGGGAACTATTCTTTTTGTATCTCATGACAGGAGATTTGTTGAGAAGGTAGCGGGGTATATCCTTGCTCTGCAAGACGGAAAAGTTGTAAAAATTGGACAGGGGATGGCACAATACTTTCAAGGAGACACAAAAAAAAATAAGAATATGAAGAATGTTAATTCTCAGAAACATGAGATGGAGAGAATAATGCTTCTGGAAAACAGATTGTCGTCTTTGAACGGCAGACTATGCATGCCTTCCAAAACAGACAATGTTGAGGCGTTGAATGCGGAATATATAAAGACAGCTAATGAGCTGAAGACAATAAAAGAGGGGATGAAGGCAGCCCGCTAGCGGCTGCCTCTATCCCCTAAATATTTCAAACGATAGGCTTAAATTCATAAGTTACCGTATTCCCTTTAACAGTAACAACCATGTATTTTACCACGCTTGTGTTTTTTTGTGTCAAACCTTTGACATTGTAGCCGGCAGTAGTGATATACTTGATACCGTTCTCCATGCTGCTTATGTTTTCATCACCTTCAGAAAACACCCATATGGTTTTTCCTGCCTTTTTCTTATAATCAGTAAGTACTTTCTGGAAAAGTTCAGCTTCCAGTTTGTCATCAAAGGATTGTGGGGAGTCTGCCATAAATATGAATATGTTATTTCCCTTGACAGAATCCAACTCTTTTAGCAGCCATCGCCATTGTTCGGGATCAGTTTTATGCAGACCGCCGTTGCTGGTATCCAATTGAATAAGTTTGCTGTTTGATATATCGAGGGATTTATATCCTTTATCAGTTGCCACAAGGGGCTTTTTCACCGCCTTTGCGCCTTCATGCCCGCTGTCTCCCACAAACGCAGCTGCATCATAAGCAGTATTGATCTTTTTTGTCAAATTCGTTACCAGCAGCTTTTCAAGGGCATTCTTAGGTTCCCTTGATTGCCCGAAGACTGCAAACCTGAATGAAGTGCTGCTCCTTTTAAATGACGTACTCTTGTTTGCTTCATCTACAGGTACTGTATCCTTAGGCACTTTCAGCTTATCGGCAGAGGGGTAGGATGATGAGGTTACGCTCAAATCATCTATAAATATACTTCCGCTATCGGCCACAGGGTTTGGCTGTACAAGATACACTCTTGTTACTTTTGCAGGAGAGTCAATATTCTCCAGGGATGCTTCAACATACTTCCAGCCCGTCCAGTCAATGTTTTTTGTAAAATAGACCTGGTGCTGCTTACCTTTTGAATCATTTACCCATGCAGCGAGCCAGCTGGGATTGTCGTGGTCATTATATACCCACATACCAAGCTTTTTAGAGTTTGCCGCTAGTGGTATACCATCATTTTCTAGAACAACGTACGCCGCTCTGTTACCTTCAATGTTTGAAAAATCATACGTAAGCTTTCCGGAGGTATTGCCTGAATGCTTCTGTTCTTTGGAAGTTTCATAACTACCGGCAACTGTAGCAGGGTATGATACAAATGTGTTGTTGTTATCTTCAAATTTATCAATTACAGTGGTCTTTTCAACTTCTACCGACACTACACAGTATGCGTGTGTATTGCCTACAGCGGCGTCCAGATAACCTACCCCTTCTTTAGTGGCAGTAAATTCATCTTTGCCGAATCTGCCAATACCACCCTTGACAGTCCACTTTATGTCTGTTGGGTAAATGTTGGCATAATACCCGTTCTTATTTTTACCCCTGACAGTGAAACTCCTGGATTTTCCTAGAGGTAGCTTAAGTGTACTCTGACTGAGTTTAAGCTGAACAGGAGAGCTCAAAGAACTGATTTCGATTTCCTTTGATATTTTCCCTACTGTGGCTTTTATTTTTCCTCTCCCTAATGATTTGGGATAAAAAACATTGTCTTTGAAATAGCCCTTTAAACCGGACACACTCCATTTCACGTCCTTAGGCTTAATGGGTATTGGGTTATAGTACTTATCATATCCCCTTACTGTAAAAGCTCTGGAGGTATTGATAAAAACATTATCATCATCTGTATCGATAAACAAACCGCTTAGTTCATTTGTAGGTTTTCCGGTAGAAAAAATTCCCACTGCGGCACTTACTTTTCTCATCGAACCGTCGGAAGGATCATTTATGAGAGTGATGTCATTTGTGCCGGGAGTCCTGGACACCATTGCAGATGAGCCCCCACCATCAAGGTTAATGGCATTGTATGCTCCAAGCTCAGCCATTATCTGTGCCAGCTCGGTCAGTGTCACACCCACACTGCGGGTTGGCTTCCCGTCAACGGTTACCATAAATATCCGTTTTCCATCCTTGCTGCTGCCTATAGCAGTTCTAGGTTTATTGGAGGAGTATGTTCCCTCCGGTATATGTGAAAAAGCATCAGGTATTTTTCCGTCCTTCAGTATAATAGCTCCACCGTTTATTATTGCTTTCTGGCTGCTAAAGTCCGGTGTGCCGGTAACGTTGTATTGTACAGGATCTCCTACTGCAAAGTTGTCCAGGATCAATTGATCTCCGCCTTTTCTGGTAATGACAACATACCCGTTTTCAGGTATTTCTACAGCAGGCTGTCCCTGGCGTATTTCCGTCACTATACCGTCTACTACCACCATCTCCAGAATATCGGAGCACCCTACTCTTGGGGTATCAGTACCGATGGATTTCTTGCTCCACTTACGGTCGTGGATTGTAAGATCCCTATGCCCTGAATATGGCGTATTATAGCGTCCTACTTCCAAAGTGTTTCCATTAGGAGCGGTAAGGGAGATATTTAGCTTAATATAGCTGCAAAGGACCTCATTCAGATTGCTTATTGATAAGGATGCGAACTTATCCGGATTTTTGTTTTTATTAAACTCGCTGTCTGCAGAGAGTACTTTATTATCTTTTAAAACAGGTCCGATAGGAGTAACCACTCCAGGTGTATCAGTCCATATGAAATAACTGCTGTTTACAGCTGCTACTGCCCCACTGCCTTGTGCGAAAGACTTCGTAGTCGATGTTGATCTTATAGAGTCTGTATTAACTATAGTATCAATTTTTACATCAGGATTTGAAATATCTACTCTTAAAACATTTATATCCAGCCATCCTTCATCCGTAAGACGTGTTATTTTCTCCAGAGTTGCTCCGGATGTAACAGGTGTCGTACCTTCACTATACTGGTATATGGCACCGGATTCTGCGTAGACTGTACAAAAGGTGGATACCAGGACTAATACTGATATTAAGATAATAGATATGCTTTTTCTTATGTATTTCATTATGACCTCCCAGAATTTCAGTTAACAAATGGTGATAAAAAATACAGGACAAAAAGCCTTTATCTGATAGGATCCAGATCAGGTTCTTGATCACCAGAAGTTTTGAGTATGTATTGCGGACTGCCTTTATTCGTGCCAGTCATCTATCTGAGACCGTTTAATAGCACCAAAGATGTTGTTTTTGACATTTTTATTTTCCTTACGCAGCTCATAAATGAGTTCCTTTATATATTGCCGTTTGGTTTTGCCGTCCACATGACAGGGACTGGGGACGGTTTTTACACCATATTCCTTTACAAAACTTCTCACTTCCTTTTCCTCTGTATAAATAAGCGGTCTTATTAAATACAGCTCCTTCCTTTCCAGATATGTAACCGGTGAAAAGGTATGAAAGCGCCCCTCGTAAAGCGTACTGAGTAAAAGAGTTTCTATTACATCATCCTTATGATGAGCAAGTGCTACTTTATTACAACCCAGTTTCTTTGCCGTATTGTGAAGTGCACCGCGCCTTAAGTTGGCACATAGCGAGCAGGGATTCTCTTCCTGACGGATATCAAAGACTATTTTGCCTATGTGGGTTTCTTCTATTGTATAATTCACTCCGATTTTGCTGCACAGCTCTTTTACAGGCGTGAGGTCAAACTCACCTATGCCCATGGTTAAAGTAACAGCTTCCAGTTCAAACCTCTTAGGGAAAAAATTCTGAAGCTGTCTAAGTGCCATAAGCAGTGTGAGGCTGTCCTTTCCGCCTGAAACACCTACTGCTACCCTGTCCCCTTCTTTTATCATGTCATAATCCTGAATGGCTCTTCTTATTTGCCCAAGTAATCTTTTGATATGTCAACACCCCACAAGTATGCTACAAGGCACGAGTTTACATAATATGAAAACTTCCCTTATTTTATTATAAAACATATGGTTAGACGTATCAAGTTAACGTTTTGTTACAATTTTTCCTGTGAAATTCCAGGTTTTTATTTATAGTAAAGAAAAAAATCCGGAAAATGATTAGATACATAAGACGGGATGAAGTTGAGTATGAATGAGTAATATAGACATAAACCCGTTTTAAGGGCTACTTAAGCGATTGAATATATGACGTATATGTAGTAAAATTCTTTTTGCGTTAAGAAAATATCGGGGTGTAGCGCAGTTGGTAGCGCACGTGGTTTGGGACCATGGGGCCGGGGGTTCAAGTCCTCTCACCCCGACCATTAACGCAGCAAGGGTTTGCAAATATGCAAATCCTTGTTTTTTATGTTTTTTAGTGAAAATGTACCAACGGTGAGAAAATATTATTTTATTTGGTAGTTCATGTTTTATAAATATCACGAACTAACTTAACATCTTTGAGGGTTATATATGGTTAACCCAGTTTCTTCATATATTTCCCTTTTAATACCTCGGACGAATGACTCTTCTTTTTCAATATGTCCACCTGGAAAGGTGATACCACACCAATCCTCTTTAACTCTGTTTTGTAGTAATATTTTATTATCATCATAAACCATACAAAGAGCTGTAACAATTGCCTTTTCGCTTCTTGTCATATCCCTCACGCCCCATAAATTATAATTAATCTTAAATCCATACTTTTAAACTATTATGCAATACATATTATATCAGATATTGATAATATGGTATTTAGTGTAATACAACTGATGTTATCAAAAAAACTTATTCAGCATATTATTAATTTAGCTCTATCAATATCATCTGGGTTAATTATGGAATGGCACAAATTATTATGAGAAGGTCAGAACTACTCCGAAAAAAAATGTTTCAAAGCTTGTCACCGGTATATACCTTCCTCATGCAGTATATTATAATATTGTATTTACATACTTATTTTGATAGAATTACACTGTAATATAAAAGTATAAAAAATCCAACACTATCTAGGGGGAATGTAATATGTATAAAGGTAAGACGAGGTCTGCCGGTGAAGTAATAGTTTTTAGTATTATTACTTGTGGGATTTATTTTCTGTATTGGATTTACAGTTTTGCAACCGAAATGAAGACTTATATGAATGATAATGCATCAAACCCTGGTGTTGAGTTGGCTTTGTGTATCTTCTGCTATCCTTACCAGTACTACTGGTTTTATAGGTATGGAAAAACTATCACTGAAGCACAAAAAAGAGCAGGCTTGCAGCCTGAAGACAACTCTGTGCTTTATCTGATACTTGCAATATTTGGACTGGGAATTGTGAATGCTGCCATTATGCAGTCAAGTGTAAACAAGATATGGGAGCAGCAGTAATAAGCATATTAGATAATTATGAGAATGAAACTAAAGAAGATTAGAGATAACTATATAGAAGGCATAAAAAACACAGCTGAAAAGGTATGGAATAGCCTAAGAAAATATGCTTTACCAATTTCCTTTGCGGCTGTGTTTTATTCGATTATGTACCTTTTTGGGAATCGCACTATTTGTGTTTCTAAAGCAACCTTTGGAGTTCCATGTCCGGGATGTGGTATGACCCGCTCATTTAAATCACTAATAAAAGGGGATATTCACAGTGCCTTTTATTATCATCCTCTGTTTATTCTTGTAATACTTGCAGCTTTTGTTATTTTGTTCAGAAATACAGGCTCCATATCGAAAATCTACAAAAGTGCTGTAACTTGGATATCTTTGCTTATAGTATTCATCAGTGTATGGGTTGTCAGAATGATTCAGATGTTTCCTGATAAACCTCCGATTGATTATAACATATACGGATTATTCCCGGTTATTTACCGATTCATTAGAAATATCATATGATTTAGAGAGGTCTTCATTTTGGAAGACCTCTTTTTTATGCTGGTAACGTGGTTTGCATACCAGCTTTTTCTCAGTGCTTCCAGAAGGAAAATGGAGAACAAAAGTGGTCAGAAACACCTTTGTTCTCCATTTTTGCCTTTAGCAGCATATTGATAATTATTTGTGGTGTCTATTTTAGTTACATAATGTTAAAAAATGGTAACCTTAATCAGTGATGATTCATACAATACACCATGGCTTTTTTCCAATAGCCACTTTCACTAAATACAGGGAGGGAAGCGCGTGAAGGATTATGACAGATCCCTTGTAGTAAGCTGCCAGAAATCTTCTATGGCATCTGAGGCATATAGGGCACTAAGGACAAATTTACTGTTTTATAGAACAAAAATCAAGGAGCAGCCCCTGACAATAGTGGTAACAAGTGCAAATCCGGGGGAAGGGAAGAGCGTAACAGCTGCGAATACTGCGTATGTCCTGGCTCAATCAAAACACAGAACCCTTCTGGTTGATGGCGATTTGAGGAAGCCCAAGATACATGAGATATTCGGGATGGATTGTAGAAAAGGTCTGGAGAGTATACTTGACGGCTCCATGAGTTTTGAGGAATGTGTTCGTCATACTGCCTTGCCCGAGCTGGATATTTTGGGTAGTGAGCCCGGTCATAAAGATTCAACAGAGCTTTTGTACTCAAAAAGACTGTATGACTTTATAAGTAATGCGCGAGCAAAGTATGACATAATCATTTTTGATTCACCCCCTATGGGAATTCTGACCGATTCTACACTTATTGCCACACATTCCGATGGAGTACTCTGGGTGGTTAGTGAGGGGGAAGTGACCGGAAAAGAATTAAGAAGAATAAGAAAACATCTGGACAATATGGGGATTTCATTGATAGGGGTTGTATACAATAAAGCAAGAATCTCTATGAGCAGCTACGGGAGCTATGTATATAGAGACAGAGGCTCACAGAATTCCTGTACAGAAAGAAAAACAGAAAAATATCCGAATAAAAGGCTAAGTCTTGTGCTTTCAAAACTATTCCGAAAGAAATAAAAACCTTATCGTCATAATTAGTATTTAACTGCTTACGGTGTCAATAAAATTTTTTCCTGGAACCTAGTGCTGCTGGTATTGAGAGCAAGCTGGCGCAACAGATTGACTGAAATATTGGAGCAGGTACAGAGGGTGGTGAGTTTATTTGAATAATTTTTATCATAAAAAGGTTGAAAATGAAAACAGCGGGAATGCAGGCTATGATTTGCGGTACCTGGTTTATGTATTACTAAAAAGATGGTGGATAATCCTTACTTTTGTGTCTGCCATTACTGTATCAGCAGTGATATACACCAATTATCTCGTAAAGCCGGTTTATGCCTCTTCCTCAATGTTGTTTGTCTATATGAATAATTCCGAAGCAAGCACACTATACAGTCAGGTTAATGCAGGAGCCCAACTTGTAAAGGATGTTGAGATTCTCCTGAAAAGCGGTCCGGTTATAGAACAGACTATTAGTTTACTGGGAAAGCAAAAAGACCTGACTGCACAAAAGCTGACCAAAAACATAAGTACCTCGATACAAAAAGACACACGTATTCTAAAGATAAATGTTAAGGATAATGACCCGGTCAGAGCTTCACTTTTGGCAAATACCTTAACTGATGTACTGGTAGAAAGATTTGAAGGCATAATGGATAGCAAAAACTCCAATAATGGCGAACTGCTGAGTATCGTTGAGAACGCAAAACCTGACTTGAACCCTGTAAGTCCGAATAAGCCACTGATTGTTATTGCGTCGGTATTACTGGGTATGGTATCAGGTATGGTTACGGTTATGCTGCTGGAGTTCTTGGATAATGCAGTAAAAACCTCAGATGAAGTGGAATTCTATACCGGTTGTACCGTTCTGGCTGTAATACCGGTGTTCCTGAAAGATTAGCGAAAATTACAGAAATGAAATCAACTTTTAGGAGGGGTATCAAATTGTCTGGTAAAAGGATATATTTATCCCCACCTCATATGGGTGGAGATGAAATGAACTATGTCAATGAAGCCTTCGCTCAAAACTGGATTGCCCCAATCGGGCCGAATGTAGACGGATTTGAAAAAGAACTGTCAGAATATGTTGGTTCCAGAGAGGCTGTAGCACTATCATCAGCGACTGCTGCAATACATCTTGCTCTTAAGTATCTCGGAGTCGGGCAAGGAGATTATGTATTCTGCTCTACACTTACATTTGCAGGCACATGCAACCCTATATTGTACGAGAAGGCTATACCTGTATTCATAGATTCGGAGCCGGAAACATGGAATATGTCGCCGTATGCCTTGGAAGAAGCCTTTAAAGCATATAGTATCAGGAAAGCAATGCCAAAAGCAGTAATCATTGTTGACTTATATGGACAAAGCGCTGATTATGATAAACTGCTCGGAATATGCAGAAATTACGGAGTACCTGTAATTGAAGATGCCGCTGAAGCACTTGGAGCTGAATATAAGGGAAAGCATTGCGGAACATTTGGAAGCATAGGCGTATTTTCATTCAACGGTAATAAAATCATAACCACATCCGGCGGTGGAGTTGCGGTTTCGGATGACCCTGAGGCTATAAAGAAGATCAGGTTCTGGTCCACACAATCAAGGGAGCCAAAAATATACTATGAGCACAAGGAAATCGGGTACAACTACCGTATGAGCAATGTAATCGCTGGTATAGGAAGAGGACAGCTGAAAGTACTGGGGCAGCATATTGAGAGGAAAAAAGAGATATTCACCACATATAAAAATGCATTCAAAGAGTTGAAAACCATTCGGATGATGCCCATTGCAGAGTATGGCGAGCCGAATTACTGGTTAAGTGTAGTTTTACTGGATAAATCCAATGAAACTACTGTTGATTTGATTATCAAAAAACTTGAGGAGAATAATATAGAATCACGCCCTTTGTGGAAACCGATGCATTTGCAGCCTGTATTCGAGAAGTCCGATTATTTTCAGCATGATAGTGATATAGCTGCCGATCTTTTCAGAAGAGGAGTTTGCCTTCCTTCAGGAAGCACTATGACCGGGGAGGAACAGCAAACGGTTATCGAAACTGTTAAGTCAGTACTGGCGCCTTGAACTGGCGGGACGGCACGCGGTTGATGCTGTTACACATGCAAGTCAGTGTATTGAAGGAGAGTATCAGAGTTTATGAAAAGCCTTGCTATTATTGGTGCAGGTGGCCATGGTATGGTGGCTGCCGAAATTGCACAATTAATGGGTAACTGGAGAGAAATTGTGTTTCTGGACAAAAAAGAAGATATAAAGGACAGAATTGGTTTTCCTGTGATAGGGGTATGTGAGGAATGGGAGAAGCTTGATCCGGAGAAATGGGACTTTTTTGTTGCATTTGGAGACAGCGGATTGAGGCTTCGATTGATAGAAAAGTTAAACCATAGAGGGGTGACACTCCCGATATTAATACATCCGTGCAGTACTATTAGCCGTTTTTGCAAATTGGGGCAAGGATCTATAGTTATGGCGGGATGTGTAGTCAACTGCCAGGTATATGTTGGAAAAGGATGTATTCTGAATACCGGGTGCAGCATCGATCACGAATGCATTTTGGAAGATGGTGTTCATATTTCACCGGGGGCGCATGTTGGTGGCGTAGTCAGGATAGGGAAGTATACATGGATATGCATAGGGGCTAGTATAAGCCATGACATCACAATCGGGGCTGGTGTGGTTATCGCAGCCGGAGCGGTTGTTATAGACAATATACCGGATAACGTTATGGCGGCAGGAGTGCCGGCATCAGTGAAAAAGAGGCTTGCTGATGCAGAGGACGGTGAGTCGGGGAAAGCAGTACAAATTGCAGATAAGACACTGAAAGAGAACAAGAGAAGTATACATGGAGCTAAGGACTTTCCGCGGAGTATTCAAATTTTATTGAAACGTATGTTTGATATAGTTTTTGCTGTTTTTGGGCTAATGATTTTATGGCCTGTTATGGCCTGTGCTGCCTTGTATGTAAGAATCAAATCCCCAGGCCCTGTTATTTTCAAACAGACACGGACCGGATACAAGGGGAAACCCTTTATTATATATAAATTCAGGACACTGACAAATGATAGGGATTTATATGGGAATCTTCTTCCTGCAGCCGAGAGGATCAAGCCATGGGGTTTGATATTAAGAAAGACGGACTTCGATGAGCTTCCGCAATTAATTAACGTATTAAAGGGGGAAATGTCACTAGTGGGGCCAAGACCATTATTTGACCATTATATGCGGCTTTATACACCTGCACAGATGAAACGGCATGATATGAAACCCGGCATTACCGGGCTGACACAGGTAGGCAGAAGCAGTTCCCTTACGTGGAAGCAAAGATTTGATAACGATCTGTATTATGTTGAAAACTGGTCATTATGGCTGGATTTTAAGATATTGTTCAGAACCTTCTTGAAAATGTTTAAAAAGAAAGAAGAAGGTATACATGAGTTCTTTACAGAGTATACAGGTACTTTGGGGGGAGAGAATGCAAAGGAGGGGTTGTATGAGAATACTGGTTGTAGCAGCTCACCCCGATGATGAGGTGTTGGGCCTGGGGGGGACTCTGGCACTGCTGTCGGGTGAACATGAAATATATACCCTGATTGTAACTGACGGTTCTTCAACACAATATGCCGGAGAGGACGTTAATAAAATTCTCGATAAAAAACGTGTTGAATGTAAAGAGTGTAACCGGGTTTTGGGGGTCAAGGATGTGATATTCGGTGATTTGCCTGATATGTGCCTTGATACTGTACCTCATGTAGACATAAATGCGTTGATCCATAGTCAGATAAAAAGTATAGAACCTGATTGGGTATTTACCCATCATTCCGGTGACCTGAATATGGATCATAAAAAGGTATATGAATCAACAATGGTAGCTGTACGTCCTGTAGGAAAACACAGGGTAAAACGGGTCTTTGCCTATGAAACTCCATCTTCTACAGAGTGGAACGGGTATGATCATGTGAATGCTTTTATTCCCAATTGGTTTTTTGATATCACACAAACACTTCCAACTAAAATTGATGCTATAAACTGCTACAGGACAGAGAAAAGAGAGTTTCCGCATCCTAGGAGTATTGAGGCCATAAAAGCCCAGGCAGGGATGAGGGGGTTGGCAGCAGGGGTTGCTGCAGCAGAGGCTTTTTCTGTTATTAAAGGAGTAGGAATATGATAATTTCAATGCATCAGCCTGATTATATACCCTGGCTGGGGTACTTTTACAAGATAAATAAAACAGACATTTTTGTATTCCTGGATGATGTACAGTATTCAAATACAGGGATGCACAACAGGAATCAAATAAAGACACCTCAGGGAAAGTGTTTTTTGACAGTGCCTGTAGCATATAGATTCGGCGACCTGATAAATCAGTGTATTACAAAAGATGAGCTGAATTGGAAGGAAAAACACCTGAAAACCATTGAAATGAACTATAAGCGGGCCCCACATTTCAAGAGTTTTTTTGATATGTTCACTGAAGTCATATCAGCCAGGTATGGGAACTTGGCTGATATGAATATCGAAATAAACAAGAAGATATGTGAGTATTTCGGAATAAAACCCCGGTTTGTAAGGTCTTCCGAACTCTGCATAAACACCACGGGAACACAAAGGAT
Source organism: Clostridia bacterium (assembly GCA_026414765.1). Lineage (NCBI taxonomy): Bacteria > Bacillati > Bacillota > Clostridia > Clostridia bacterium. Next base: position 225,252 of record JAOAIJ010000016.1, read on the forward strand.
CATCGATATATGCAGACTATTTGATGCGGATGTATATTATTCAGGCAGAGGTGCAATGGCATATCAGAAACCGGAGATGTTCCGGGATAATGGTATATCCTTGGTGTATACTGATTACTCTCCTTTTGCCTACAGTCAGCTCTGGGAAGGATTTGCCGACAGCCTGTCTGTTGTTGACTATATTATGAACCATGGCTTTAAGTGGCCTGACAATAAAAATTGTGAGATTATGAAAGGGTATGGTTAAGATGAATATTCTTTTTGTCACAGCTGTATGGGTAAACAAGGGTGAAAGCAACATATACAGCGATCTGGTACAGGAATTTATAAAACACGGCCATAGTATGACAGTGGCGACAGCAAATGAAAAGCGGGGTGACCGTCAGACCTGCCTTTCCTGTGAGGAAGGCATTGAAATATTGAGGATCAGTACTGGCAGCATGCAGAAAACAAACAAGTTTAAGAAGACTATTTATTCCTTTGTTTATGGCATAAAACTATGGTATTCAACAAAAAAGCATATGAGAAAGAGGTATTTTGATCTTATCATTTGTTCAACTCCACCTGTAACTATTTCCGGGGCGATTAAGCTTATCAAGCGGAAGTACAATGCAAAGATGTATCTACTGCTAAAGGATATTTGGCCCCAGTCGGCAGTGGATCTGCATGCAATGAGAAAAGGCGGAGCTGTGTGGACGGTTTTCAGGTTTTTCGAGAAATTGATGTACAGAAACGCAGATTTTATAGGGTGTATGTCTCCCGCCAATATTAACTATTTAAAAAAGAACAATCCCTATTTGGACTCCGGAATAATCGAATTATGCCCGAATAGTATGAAATTGCGCAATAACAAGGAGATTTGCCGTGACAGGATACGCAAAAAGTATAACCTTCCGCTTGAGGCTGTCATATTTATATTTGGCGGAAACCTTGGAATACCTCAGGGGGTAGGATTTCTACTTGAACTTATTGGCATAATGAGGGATAGAAAAGATGTATTTTTCCTAATAGCTGGAGATGGTACTGAAACTCCAAAAATCAAAAAATATCTAGCGGAAAATAAGCCTGAATGTGCGGCTTTTATAAGCAGGCTCAGGAAGGATGACTACGACGAACTGGTGCTTTCATGTGATGTAGGGATGATTCTTCTGAATAAATTGTTTACCATGCCGAACTTCCCGTCAAGGCTCTTGTCTTATCTTCACGCGGGGCTGCCGGTAGTGGCAGCGGTTGATGAAGCGACTGATTTGGGGGATATCCTTTTGCAATACGGCTGTGGTGAAAAAGTACCGGCAGGAAATATAGAGGCTTTTGTCCGCGCAGTAGACAGATTGGCATCCAATGCTGCTTTGCGTACGGAAATGGGGAAAAGAGCAAGAAAGCTTCTTGAAACCGAATATTTGGTAGAGAAGACATATGAAACCATAATAAGGCATTTTAAGAGGGAGGTGTCGGAATGTGTTTAAAGATAAAGTACTCTTATTGACCGGTGGCACCGGTTCATTCGGCAATGCGGTATTGAAAAGGTTTTTGGATACTGATATTGGAGAAATCCGTATTTTTTCAAGAGATGAAAAAAAGCAGGATGATATGCGTAAAAAATTCAAAAATGGCAAAATATCCTTTTATATAGGTGATGTTAGGGAATATTCAAGTATTTTAAATGCAATGCGCGGTGTGGATTATATTTTTCATGCGGCAGCATTGAAACAGGTGCCTTCCTGTGAGTTTTTCCCTTTAGAGGCTGTCAAGACAAATGTTATCGGAACCTGTAATGTACTGGATGCTGCCATAGCAGAAGGTGTTAAAAAGGTCATATGCCTTTCCACAGATAAAGCTGTATATCCTGTAAATGCTATGGGTATTTCCAAAGCACTGATGGAGAAGGTGACGATAGCAAAGGCGAGGACAGTACCTGTCGGGAAGTGTACCATAGCCTGTACCCGTTATGGAAACGTAATGGCATCCAGAGGTTCTGTGATTCCGCTCTTCATGTATCAGATCAAGAATGGCCTGCCTATAACCATTACAGAACCATCAATGACGAGATACCTTATGTCACTTGACGAAGCTGTGGAATTGGTAATGTTTGCATTTGAGAATGCAAAGCCCGGTGATATTTTCGTCCAAAAAGCGGCAGCATGCACTATAGGCGACCTGGCAAAGGCCATGTTAGAACTGTTTAAAGCAGATAATGAAATAAAGATTATCGGAACGAGACATGGAGAAAAGTTGTATGAGACACTGCTTACCCGTGAAGAGATGCTGCACAGTGATGATATGGGCAATTACTTCAGGATTTCCGCTGATAATAGGGATCTGAACTATGACAAATATTTCGTAGAAGGAGAAGTTATGGCCTATGATCAGGAATATAACTCCTATAATACCAAACTGCTCACAGTTGAGGAAATCAAGGATTTGCTTCTAACACTTGATATTGTCAAAAAGGAGTTGAACTAAGTGAAAAATGTATTAGTCACGGGTGCATCAGGCTTTATTGGAAAAAACCTCACAACTGCGTTGAAACAGATGGACGGAATTGCTTTAATGCAGCATGACATCAGTGATTCTACAGAGGTTTTGGAAGAATATATAAAACAGGCAGATTTTGTTTTCCACCTGGCAGGAGTTCACCGCCCTCCGGATGAAAGGGAATTTCAGACCGGAAATACAGGCTTTACGGAACAACTGCTGGATATAATGGATAGATGTAATTACAAGGAAACAATAGTTTACTCGTCTTCGATTCAGGCAGTGCTGAATAATCCTTATGGACGAAGTAAAAAAGCAGCTGAAGAGGCAATTACAGCATGGGCTGAAAAGAATGGGTCAAAGGCCTATATATATAGATTGACAAATGTTTTCGGGAAATGGGCAAGGCCGGATTATAATTCGGTTGTGGCAACGTTTTGTCATAATATTGCATGCAATCTCCCGATAAAAATCTCTAATCCTGAACAGGAAATAAAATTTGTCTATATAGATGACGTCGTAGAAGAATTCATCAATGCACTTAAGGGGACTCCTAATATGGCCCAGGATGGATTTTGCCATATTCCCCGCGTATTTAAAATATCTCTTGCCCAACTCGCGGAGACTATACGGAGCTTCAAAAAAAGCAGGGAAACGGTTGTTTTGCCGGACTTTTCCAGTGATTTGATCAGATTTCTCTATGCAACTTATACGTCCTATCTGGATGCTGACAACTTAGAGTATGCCGTAGAAATAAAAGAAGACAATAGGGGGTGGCTGGCTGAGCTGCTAAAATCAAAATCTTTTGGTCAGATTTTTATTTCACGGACAAAACCCGGTATCAAAAGAGGAAACCATTGGCATCACACAAAAGCAGAGAAGTTTGTTGTACTGGAAGGTAAGGCTGTGATAAAGCTGATGAACCTCAATGGAGGGGATGTAATAGAGATACCGGTGGAAGGTGACAATCTGAAAATAGTTGATATTCCTGCAGGTTATGCACACTCCATCGAAAATACGGGACATTCTGATCTGGTTACCCTGTTTTATGCAAATGAGATATTTGATAAACAAAAGCCTGACACATACTTTGCGGAGGTGTGACCAATGCCGAAATTGAAGCTTATGACCATTGTCGGTACCAGACCGGAAATCATAAGGCTTTCGGAATGTATAAAGGCCTGTGACAACTATTTTGAACATATTCTTGTTCATACAGGCCAAAACTGGGATTATTCACTAAATAAGGTTTTTTTTGAGGATTTACAACTCCGGGAGCCGGATTTCTATCTGGATGCAGCAGGAGGAAATCTGGGAGAAAGCATTGGTAACATAATAAGCCGGTCATATGAGGTGATGAATAGGGAAAAGCCGGAGGCGCTGCTGGTACTTGGAGATACTAACAGCTGCCTGGCAGCCATAGCTGCAAAAAGGCTAAAAATTCCCATATTCCATATGGAAGCCGGAAACCGCTGCTTTGACCAGAATGTGCCTGAGGAGACAAATAGGAGGATTGTGGATCATATCAGCGATATAAACCTTCCTTATACCGAGCACAGCAGGAGGTATCTCATTGCCGAGGGAATACGGAAAGAACACATTTTTGTTACAGGTTCGCCAATGACAGAGGTTTTGAATAAGAACCTTGATAAGATAAACGGAAGTACGGTATTGAACGAGCTGGGTCTGGAGCCGGGCAAATATTTCGTTGTATCGGCGCATAGAGAGGAAAATATAGAACATGATGAAAGCTTTTTTTCACTTATGGACGCATTAAACCAACTGGCGGAGAAATACAAGTATCCGATAGTGTACTCGACACATCCCCGCGCATGGAAGAAGATAAGCGAAAGTGGGTTTGTATTTCACGAGCTGATTAAAAAACTAAGACCTTTTGGCTTTTTTGATTATAACAAGCTCCAGTTAAATGCATTTTGTGTACTTTCAGACAGTGGCACGTTATCTGAGGAGTCAGCAATATTGGGGTTTCCGGGAGTTTTGATAAGGACGTCCACGGAAAGACCTGAAGCTGTTGACAAGGGAACTGTTTTGCTGGGAGGTATAAAATTTGGGGATATTGACCAGGCTGTCGAGCTTTGTACAAATATGGATAAGAAAGAAAAGAGTGTACTGGCGTATGACTACAGGGATACAAACGTTTCAATGAAAATAGTCAGAATAATTCAGGGGTATACAAAGATTATCAACAGGTTTGTCTGGTTGAAAACGTAAAGGGTGATGATGCAAATGCGGATTGTGATCGTAAATGTGGCTGCGACTTGCGGAGGGGCCTTGTCTGTGCTTACGGATTTTTATAATGATATCTGTAGCAATCCATGCGGCCACCAGTGGATATTTATTGTCAGTACTCCTGTGCTTGAAGAAACAGCAGATGTAAAAGTCAGAAGGGTTCCCTGGGTTTTCAGAAGCTGGTGGCACCGGATTTATTGGGAGCTTTTTGTGGCAAGTAAAGTGATTGATGAATATAAGCCTGATGTTGTTCTTACATTGCAAAGCACCATGGTTTTACGGACCAAGATTCCTCAGGTGGTATATGTGCAGCAGGCAATTCCGTTCCAAAAGCTGCAAAGGTTTTCATTTCTGAAGAAAAAAGAGAGAGTGCTGGCTTTTTATCAATACTTCTACGGATATCTGATCAAAAGATCGATAGTGAATGCAGCTGCTGTCGTCATGCAGAGCCAATACTTAAAGGATGCTGCATCGGATATAGATCAAAAGCTTGCAGGGAAAATCCATGTAATTCCTCCTAAAGTGAAAATTCCTGAATATATCAGTACAGATTCCCACAAGCCCTGTACTTTGAACAGATTTTTCTATCCTGCTGCTTACCTGGTATATAAAAATCATAAGTGTATTTTTGAAGCTATGAAATATCTCCTGGAAACAGATAAACGGGATTTTAGCGTTAGCTTAACGGTTAGTGCCGGGGAAATAAGAAATGATATAGGCAAATTTAAGCCGGACTTATGGAGAAATCTGCAGCTGACCGGAAGGATCAAACGCGATGAAGTATTAAGAAAGTATGGTGAAACTGTATTGGTCTTTCCATCCTATATAGAATCCTTCGGTATGCCGCTATGCGAGGCGATGATGGCGGGAACACTAATCCTTGCTGCTGATTGCCCTTATGCACGTGAGGTTATTGGGGAATACAGGAATGCATATTTCTTTGATCCCTTTGACAGCAGAAAGCTTGCGGAATTGATGCTAAAAGCAATAAACGGAGAGATAGGCAGAATCAATGAAAAAACTAAAATTCGGAAAACAGAGAATAGAAGTATGGTAGAGGTTTTGGAAAATGTTGCAGGAAAACAGAGTTTGTGATCTTCGTAATCCGGCCTTTAAACCGGATAATTTGCTATATGGGGTTGTAGTCATCATTACATTTTTGTTTGCAGTAATCCAGTATGCTGCGATAATCACAGTATTCTATACTGCAATCCTTGTATATGTACTTTTTCGGAACAGGTTAATAATGCATTTAAATAGCTTCATGTATCTAATAACCCTAATGATGGGCATGATTTTATTTCAAATAGTTTTTTTGAATAATACCATGCTATTCAATTCCGGGTTTGCAGTCAAGGAACTATCGAGGCTGGTTATCTACCTGCTGATATTTCTTGTAATTATGAATATTAACGTAGACTTTGACTGTATGTACAAACTATGGGTAGCTCTGCTGTATTTGTCTCTGATAATTCAGGTGATTCAGTTTACTAAAGTCATAATGATTGATGACTGGTTAAGGCTTATTTACGGTGAATCTCAGGGAATAGATATGACGGTTGCGTACAGTACCATGGAGTATTTCCGCTCAGGGGCATTATTTTTGAACTGCAACCAATATATCAAATTTGCTTTGCTGGTATACTGCATTATTCTTCAAAAGATTGAAATAGATTATTTACAGGGACAAAGACTGGGGGTAATCAGGCACTTAACTCCGGTTGCTGCAGTTTTTGCTTCGATTGTATTTTCTGGTTCCAGGACAGGGTTTATTATCTTTGCCCTGATAAGCATTGCTTTTGCTGCATATTTCTTAAGTATGAGCTTTCCCCGCCTGAGTATGAAAGGCTTTATAGCTGTGGTAATAACATCAGCGGTCATGGTAATTATATGTTTGGGTATTATTATTGCCTTTAGCGGCAGGATTGCAGGACTGATGAAAGATTTCAGGATATTTCACATACTGCTGGGGCTTGACACATCTATGGCATACAAGTCCAATACTTTTCTCAATTTGATAGAGGATGCGGGCATAGGAAATCTTCTCCTGGGCTTTGGAGTTTTTGACACCTCCGGCTGGGAGTCCACACTGATAGATTTTGATCTCGGCTATATGATTTCCTTTTTCGGAGTATTCGGCTTATTTTTCTATTGTCTGCTGATTGTGAGCATTCTCAGCAAAAACAGGTGCGAAGGCAGTGTTTTTCACATTATTCATTATGGAGCCATCGCAGTTATTATTTTTAGTTCCCTTTCCAGCGGAGTTTTTCTCAATCTGAGGGTTTTTTCAGTTATGATTTGCGCATTATTTGTGAAAAAGCAGATAAGAAGTTGTATTAAAAGGAATGGTATTGACAGATATGAACGCAACACTTAGAAAATATGTTTTGAATCTGGTACCTTATGTAGGACGGTTTGCTGTGAACAAAAATATTCCTGTCATCTACTACCACGATATTGTAGAGGACGGAAAGGGAGAAAGCTATTCGAAGACAGATGTTTCAGTATTTAAAAGGCATATGGAGTTTTTACACCGGAGTGGGTACAAGACATATACTTTTGATGAATTGGAGGATGTATCGCTGATAAAGACACAAGAAAAGAAAGTTTTAATTACATTTGATGACGGGTATGTATCAAATTATTCCATAGTTTTTCCTGTCTTAAAGGATTTAGGCCTGAAGTTCAATATATTTGTCGCAGCAGGTGAAATAGAAAACAGCAACGAGAAGTATTTGAAGCCTGAAATGATCTATGAGATGGCCTGTTCCGGTATTGCTGGTTTTGGAGCACATACCTTTTCACATATTGATGCTACACAAATACATGAGAACAATTTTGAAAAAGAAGTAATATATACCAATAGGTATTTACGGGATATCACAGGGGCTGACGTTAAGGATTTTTGTTTCCCTTTCGGGCATTACAACTGGAAAACCCTATCATACCTTTCCCGGAAGAATATATACAAAAGACTGTATACTTCGGATCATATGCCAGTAAGATCAATATCTGAAACAACTGTCATAGGTAGGATAGGCATAGAAAACAATGACAATATGGATGTTTTTATTAAAAAACTTAAGGGGTGGTATGACATTCTTTACTACCTGCACAGCGGGAGGGTATGAAAATGTTTGAGGTTATAGATGGTATAGAATATTTTTGTGAATGGAGCAGCAAAATGGCTGCCAAAGAAATCGGGGATTTCATTTATGTACAGAACGAGGTTTTTGACACTCACATAGGGTATTCATACTTTAAGCATAAATTTATCGATAATATCTATGGAGATTCTCTCATAGTAATTGCCTATATAAACGGGGCACCGGCTGCGGCAAGGGCAATGTGGCGTAATGATTTGGATACCGGCAGACGGCAAGCGTATCAGCCTTGCGATACTGCAGTTTTATATAAATACCGTGGATGTGGAATATTCAAGGTTATGACGACATTGGCAAAAAGCAGATTACCCCATAAAAGCATTCTTTACAATTTCCCCAATAAAAACTCCTATCCAGGCTATAAAAAGCTGGGGTGGAGGGATATAGGAAGCTACTGCTATCGTATTTGGTTTGGCTTCAGACAATATGAAAAGGAGCACCCTTTTCTGATAGACAGTGAGTACGTAAAGTGGTGGTTTGGAAGTAGAAAAGATAGGGATTTTTGTGTAGTCAGCCGGAAGGGGCAGCATTATTTGATGAGGAGAAGGAAGTACAATATCTATATAGCAATCGGGAAAATATGTGAAAGTGATGCAGTAATGTTCAGGAAAACCAGATTTCCAATCATCTTGTTTTATTCTCAAAAAAAATCTTTTTTTCACAGGTTTTCAAGCCTGATAAGGGTTGTAGCTTCAGGGGATGCTCCAATAGATATAAAAATACCCTTATATAAAATTGATGCCATATAGTGTGAATACAGGGGGAGACTTTTTGTGAAACGGAGAATAACTGGGTGCTTAAGGGGGATCAATCAAAAAATCAATAGAAGTGAATTTGCGAAAAAGCTTATGGGCGGTGTTTTTTGGAGTCTGTCCGGGTCGGTATTATCAAGGGGAATGATGATGGCATCAAATATACTGGTCGCAAGAATACTGGGAAAAGTATCTTACGGAGGTCTGGCTATTATTCAAAGCACGGTTGTAATGGCAGGTATATTTGCAGGATTCGGAATTAAAGATACTTGCAGGAAGTTCATAGCTGCATTGAAAACATCGGATAAAGAAAAGACCGGAAGAGTTATGGGGTTATGTATAATGTTTGCTGTTTTTTCAGGAGGAGTCATAGCAGTAATTATGAATATAGCAGCTCCATTTCTGGCAGAAAAGCTATTCAATAGCAAGAGTCTTGTCACTCCCCTCAGGATTTCTTCTCTCCTAATATTCATAAATGGGATAGTAGGAGCTCAAATGGGGATTATTACTGGTTTTGAATGCTTTAGGCAGGATGCGGTAAGGGGTGTAATATCAAACATTATAACCGTTCCATTAGTTATGACCGGAGCATATTTCAGAGGAATAAACGGTGTATTCACAGGCCTGGCCGTAGGAGGCGCCATAAATATACTGTTGTATTATTTATTCATCAGAAACATTGCCAGAAAACAGGGTATAAGAATCAGCTACAGAAGTGCTTTGGGTGAAATGAATATATTGTTGGGATTTTCGCTGCCAGCAGCGCTTGTGAGTATGATGATGGCGCCTACTACCTGGATATGCAATTCAATCCTGGTCCGGGGTAATCATGGATTGACAGAAATGGGCATACTCGAGGCGGCGAACCAGGGCAGACTCATGGTATTGTTTGTGCCCGGCACTGTATCTCTGGTTTTTCTTCCGGCTTTATCCAGATTTTTTGCCTCAAAACAGCTGATAGAGTTTAAGAGGGTATTCCGGGTAAATATTCTTATAACTGTATCCAGCGCTGTAGTCGTAGCACTACCACTGATAGTATTCAGCAAATTTATAATGGGGCTTTATGGGAATGGGTTTGCAGAAAAAGGCATAATACTTGTGCTGGTTTCCTTGGCAGCAGTTTTGAAAGCTGTAAATGATGCCCTTATAGTAGTTTATTACAGCATAAACAGAGTCTGGACGGCATTTGTATTTAACTTTATCTGGTCAAATATCTGTATCTGGTCAACGTATGTCATGGTTCATACGGCTGCCATGGGTGCCAAAGGATATGCTGCTGCACTCATTCTTTCCTATATACCCCATATCTCATTTATGATACTTTATTTGCTATACTTTTTTAAGAAGCTGGATAGGAGCACCCAATCGGCTAAATCCGATTCAAATATTGATATAAACAGAGTCTGAAAAAAACTGGGTATAGGAGTGTAATAAATGTTTAGAGGTAAAGATATATATCTTTCATATCTGACAACGGACGACAGCAAGCTTATGCTGGAATGGATAAATACAAGGGAGGATGTTCTGTTTAATTCTGCGTACAAGCCTGTCCATGAAACACAGCATAAGCATTGGTTTGAAAAAACTACTTCAAGCAATGAAGCCTACATTTTTGCTATCAGGACTATAGAAAATGATGCTCTGATAGGAAACTGCCAGCTATGTTCCGTAAACAGCATATATAAAAGTGCGGAGCTAAAAATACGGATAGGGGAGGAAGCTCAGAGGGGAAAAGGATTTGGAACTCAGGCTGTAAAGCTGATTTTGAAATTTGCATTTGATGACCTAAATCTTAACAGGGTTTATCTGAATGTTTTTGAATCAAATATCAGGGCGTGTGATACCTATCTGAAATGCGGATTTGTAAAGGAGGGAGTCCTCAGAAAGGCAGCTTATATAGACGGAAAGTATGTTGATACGATAATTATGGGTATTTTGAAAGAAGAGTTTGCAAGTCCTACGTTTTCATAGGTGTATTTCAGGTATTAAGCTACTCTGGTGTGCCGGTTAATTAAGTACAAGTTTCATTCCGAAGGCGTATATGCTTGATTTGGGAGATTTCTAACCAGCTAGCGCAACACCTGATTATGTAGAAAGATGGATAAAACAAAATATCCATCTTTCTTGTGTTACTTACGCAACTTTAGCAACTTGCAGTAAATCATAAAGAGAATGTGGAAAAACACCAGCTCTGCGAGCAATACCAAAACGTAATGAAGCAGAAAAGCAGAGGACAGTGACCAGTCGATGAACTGCGTAAAACTTTTGACCATTGGAAAACCGTTAGCCAGCTTATACACCCATATGGTCAACCAGACTATACCTGTTGCGGGAACATTAAAAAAAAGGCTGCGTAAAAATCTGAAAAAGTAGTTAGGTTTAGAAAAGTCAGGATGTGAAGCATAGTAATAACTTAAATTGGCTTCATACAGGTACTCCAGTAAAAAACCCGGTAAAATGAGTAGCAGAATTGATATTACTAACACAAAAAACACTTCCTTTTTCGGTTTTTATATATATTATGTAAACTCGCATGGAAGTGTGATATCAAAATCACTTAATGTGAAATGACCCTTTCTTATCTACTCTTTCAAAGGTATGAGCTCCGAAATAGTCCCTTTGTGCCTGGAGCAGGTTTGCGGGAAGTCTGTCACACCGGTAGCTGTCGAAGTAGGATAGGGCACTGGTGAAAGCGGGGATAGGTATACCGGAGTGTATTGCGGCAGAAACAGTTTTTCTCCAGCAATCCTGGTATCTGTCAATTATATCTCTAAAGTAGGAACTCATAAGAAGATTGGATAAAACCGGTGATTTGTCATAGGCCTCCATTATTCTGTCAAGAAATTGTGCCCTTATAATGCAGCCTCCTCTAAAAATAGCGGCTATTTTTGATAGATCCAATTCCCAGCCATACCTTGCTGAAGCTGCTTTCATCAATTGGAACCCCTGGGCATAGCAGCAGATTTTACTTGCGTATAAGGCTTTTCTTACTGCTTCGATAAATTCCTTTTTACTGCAATCCAGCTTTACAGAAGTATCAGAACGGCTGAAAACCTTGTTTGCTACCATTCTTTCATCTTTAAGGGAAGAGAGATATCTTGCAAAAACAGCCTCTGTAATTGTAGGTGCAGGCACTCCAAGATCAAGAGAAACCTGAGAAGCCCACATGCCCGTCCCTTTTTGATCGGCTTTATCCAGTATAATGTCAATTAATGGGAGGCCGGCTTCCTGGTCATAATACTTGAAAATGTCTGCTGTGATTTCAATAAGATAGCTTTTAAGCTCGCCATTGTTCCATTCGGAAAAGACATTATGCAATTCCTCTGCATTGAGGCCGGTTAGGTTTTTGAGAATATGATAGGCTTCACAGATAAGCTGCATATCTCCATACTCAATGCCGTTATGAACCATTTTTACAAAGTGGCCGGCTCCGTCAGATCCTATATACTGACAGCATGGATGACCTCCAGCTTTGGCTGCAATGGAGGTAAGTATATTTTCAACCTTTTCATATGAGGTCTTACTTCCGCCAGGCATTATCGCAGGCCCGTTCAAAGCACCCTCCTCACCACCTGATATACCCACTCCTATAAACTCAAATGCGAGGTCTTTAAGCTTCAAGCTTCTCCGTATCGTATCCTGAAAGAAGGAATTTCCCCCATCAATCAATATATCACCTTTTGAAAGGAGCGGTAATAATGTATCTATGACTTCATCCACCGGATCTCCAGCTTTCACCATGATAAGGATTTTTCGTGGTGCTTCAAGCATATTGACAAAATCCTGAACTGTGGATGCTCCTGAAATATCTAACCCGGAAGCATCCTTATCAGCTGACAGAGCGGCAACTCTGTCCTGCCAGTAATCATACACAGCTACTTTAAACCCTTTTCCTGCCATATTAAGAGCAAGATTCCTTCCCATTACTCCCATACCTATTATGCCTATATTATGGTATTTTGACATATTGTATCAAACCTGCCTTTAAATATATTGTATCTTTGAACTATTTGTAATATAGATTACTGTATATCTCCATTGCCCTTTTATATGCATGGGTATAGAATTTATGAGTTTCCGCATCCGGTGTGATTATGGACCGGGGCTTCATAGAAGGCAGCATATTATCAAAACCGTTTGCTGCTCCTACTGCAACCATAGCCAGATATGCTGCTCCAAGCGCAGAAGCTTCAGTAACCGGAGCTACTAGTATTTCCTTATTGAATATATCTGCCTGCATCTGCAGCCAGACCTTCGATTTGGCATAACCGCCGCTTGCAATGATTTTTGAGGCAGTCCTATTCATATCTGACAGAATCTCATAAATGGAGAAAAGCCTGTAAAGAACTCCCTCCATAGCAGCCCTCACAATATGCTTTCTTCCGTGTATGAGGCTGAGGCCATACATGGTACCCCTCACTTCGGGATTCCAGTCAGGGCTCCTTTCACCCGCAAGATAGGGAAGGAAAAACAAACCATTACTTCCTGCAGCGATTTCCGAGGCATATCTGTCAAAAAGTTTATAAATGCTTACATTGGATCCATGGGCTTCATCTATGAACTGCTTCTCAAACTCATCCCTTATCCACTTAAGGACTATTCCACCGTTATTTATCGCCCCACCGGCTACCCAGGTGTTCTTTAGAAAAGGATAGCACCAGGTCTGTTGTTCAGCTGCCAAAAGAGGTTTGTTGACGGATGTCCTCAAAGCACCGCTTGTCCCGATAGTTGATGAAAAAGCACTATCATTAACAACTCCGCTTCCCAGATTTGCCATAATACCATCACCGGAACCTATTACAACAGGCGTATCGGCTGATAAGCCCATTGCCCGGGCGTATTCAGCATTCATTCCTTTCAGACAAAAGGTACATTCTGCAGGTTCACTCAACCTGTCTTTGCCTATTCCGAGGATATCTCCAAGAATAAAACCGTCCCATTCAAAGCTGTGTATGTTGAAATACCCCTGACATCCCGCCAGAGTATAATCAACAATGTATTCACCAAATAGGCGGAAGATGATGTATTCTTTTATTGTGATAAACTTATATGTTTTGCTGAAGACGTCAGGACAGTTGTTCTTAATCCATATTATTTTGCTTGCAGGATACATCGGGTGTTGAAGCCTGCAGCCTGTGATTCTGTATAGTTCAATGCTGTCAAAGTTTTCTTTTATAGAGGCTGCCTCTTTTACTGCTCTTGCATCAGCCCAGATCATAACAGCTGTTAGAGGCTCACCGCTTTTATCAACAGTTAGCAAGCTGTGCATCTGGCAGCTTAGCCCAATTCCATTGACCGATACATTATTTGCGCCGGCAAAGTCTGTGCAATCCTTTATTACTGTAATTGTCTGATAAAAAAGCACGGCTGCATCAAGCTCTGCAAGACCGTTTTCTTTTGATAGTACGGTGCACTCCCTACTCGATATATATTTCTGATAGCCGTCTATGTCGAATAAAGCTGCCCTTATGCTTGAGGTTCCGATATCAACACCTATATAGCCTTCACCCATGCTCTTCACCTTTTCAGACTAAAGTTTGTAAACTCCTTAAACCAATCGGCACTAGTTTCCCTTACTTTTTCCGGTTCTCTAAATCAATCGATAATATACAAATAATGTAATATATGGATATAGTTATAAAAACCCAAGAAAAGAATATCATAAGAAGAACTGCGTGTAAAGGGTAGTCAAAATCAAGGCACCCCGGCTTGCTAGCATGTTTGTAAATAAAATGCACATGAATCAGAGAAGGTTTGCAGTTATCAACCATTCCATGGTTTCCTTATTTGATGGTAAGGACTCAACCAATATACTGTCAGTACCAAGGTAGTTGGAAAACTGTTTGAAACAGCGTTGAACAGATGAGTACATTTTTTTTGACTTCTTAACCCCTGTTTCCCACCACCAGTTTTTTATTATCAGTGCACCGGTCTTCTTATCCCTTCCTGGTTCAAAGCGGGCAATAAAACGGTCACCATACAGGACAGGAAGAACGTAATAGCCATACCGTCGTTCTGCAACAGGCTTGTACACTTCCCACCTGTAGTCGAAATCAAACAGTTCTTTTATTAACTGTCTTTCCCATATGAAATTGTCCAAAGGCGCGATTATTGAAGTCTCCGGTATCTGTTCAGGACCTTTTGCAGCTTTATCAAGACATGGACTGTCTTCGGCTCTCATAAATAAAGGTTGCTTAAACCCTTCCACTGATACTTCAATAATTTTTCCCTTATCCAGCAGCCTTTGGAAAGCGCTGCTTCTTTCACTGCCTTTCATTCCTGAAATGCCCAGCCATGCATCACCTGGCTTGTTCCATAGCAGCCCTATGCTTCCGATGCGTCTTAGGACATACCATTCATGGTATTGTTCTTCCAGCAGGTTTGGATCAGTAGCATTCAACAGGGTTTCGGGAATATGACGGCTGGCCAGGTCATAGGTTTTACGGGTACGGGATTTATGATGTATGATTAGCTCGCCCCAGAAATACATGCTTTCCAGTACGGCCCTGGATAAACGTGTAGGCGCCCATGCCCAGTCGACAGCTTCATTGAAGTCAAGGTCGGCAGAGGATAGAGGGCCACGTTTTTCAAATTCTCTGCGGACTTCCGGCAAAATAGATACGACAGGCCTGCTGCTGTTTCCGTACAGCTGCCTTGCTTCCTGCCTGATACGGCTAAAATAAGGCCAATCTTCCGTACTGTAGATGGACATGTTCTTATCCCATCCGTCCAGGAGTTTGCGATCCTTGTAAAGCAATTCCTGTAAAAGAGAAGGTTTAAAATTTGAAACCCGGGATTGAAGAACCAATTCTTGATTATAGCCTACTATATTAAGAGGATCATATTGAATACAACCTACATGACGCACGTATTCCATAATCCCGGCTTTGCCCTTGAACCTGCGGGGTGGTAACAAGCCTTGGTGTGCAAGAATAAAATATCGGGCCTGACTCCTGGTCATGTTTATTTTTTTCATTGGTATCGGCATCTCCTATACAATTATTACCAACAGCATACCGAGCTTGTGTTCTGATGTCAATCCTGTTTACTTATCCCAGCTTTCCCAGGAATTCCGCGCTTTTCTCAACACAACCTACACATGAGAGTTTTCTGAGGCCTTTTATATCCCGACATTTTAAAGAGCCTGCATGCTCTATAAAAAATTTTTCCAATTCAATATAATCGTCCGATTTATTATTTTCCAGAATATACTTGGCGGCAAAAAATGCTCCACATAATCCATCTGGGGCATTACCTCCGCCATAGGCTCTGAATAATTCGATTAATTCATCCTTAAGGTTGAAATTTTCCTTAAATGCACATATTACAGCCTGAGCACAATTCATCCTATTGGAACCGTTTTGCCCAAGATAATAATTCTTTGCTCTGCTTATCGACATATTTACCCTCCAAGCTCAACTCGTAGACTGGACTCGAGTTGAAAATAAAATTTAGCCGGCTTTTCTATAAGCGTATACATACCAATATACACCGCCTATAATTAAGCCGCCCACTATGTTTCCCAATGAGACGACAGTAATATTATATGCAAAGCCTGTCCACGAAACAAGAGCAGAGTTTCCGTTTACAAATATGTTCATGCCGAGCAGCGACATGTTCGCTACACTGTGTTCAAAGCCTGCACCTACAAAACCGAAAAGACACCAGAATATAAGAAACAGCCTTGCTGTGTCTTCCTTTGCGATAGTTGACATCCAGATTGCCAGGCATACGAGCATATTGCACAATACTCCCCTGAAAAACAGCTCTGTAAAAGTTGCATTGATTTTTAGGGATGAAACATTAATAATTAAGTCTCTTAACGGGGATTTGGAAATAAGTCCTGATCCCAGCATTGCTGAAGCAAACAGCAGGGAACCGGCCAGATTGCCTAAAAAACTTATACTCCATACCTTAAGGCTGTCAGTCCATGATACGGTTTTTGACAGATTTCCAATAAACATTACCATATTATTCCCTGTAAAAAGTTCAGACCCTGCGAATATTACAAGGGTCAGGGCAATTGCAAAGGATGCGCCCATTAGTGCTTTTAGCCCTGGCGAACCTGCTGCCTTCAGAGGAGCACCGATAGAAAAAACCAGGGCTGTTCCGAAGCCTATATAAATGCCTGACATGACAGACAGAATAATATACTTTGCCATATTACTTTCGAGTAATTCAATTTTTTCTTTTGATGCCTGTATATACTTCAATATTGCTTCTTTGGCCAATCATATCATATCCCTTCAGCAGCAATCCGGCAATACTATGTTTTCATATTCAACATTTATAATATGCATTTCAAATTTTATTTATTTATTAATATTAGGGGTCTTTAGCAGGGCTGGACAGAATTCATAAGTGTGTATTGTCTATAGAAGCTCTTTATGTTTTAATAGTTATTATAAGTTTTAAGTTTACGTAAACTTATATATAAATCACTGGGGGTTGCTATGGTTATAGAAAATGAAGATTCATTTATCTATGAGCATAATGGAATAAATATTGAAAATGAAGGTTCACTGCACTCTGCTGTCAAGGAATGGTATAGCACATACGGTGACAGGCTTGAAGCCAGGGTCGAAAACAGCATAATAGATATAGTAAGAGGGGACCTTCTTATAGAAGTTCAGACAGCTAATTTTGCAGCTATCAGGAAAAAGCTTGCTAAACTGCTTAAAAATCATAAAATCCGTCTAGTATATCCTATAGCAAAGGAAAAAATAATAACCAGAGTAAGTGCTTCGGGAGAAGAAGTGCTAAGTTCCAGGAAATCTTCCAAAAAGGGTAAGGTGACAGATATTTTCAATGAGCTGGTAAGAATCCCTGCGTTAATAAATGAGGAGAACCTTACAATTGAAGTTCTGTTGATTAAAGAGGAAGAGATCAGATGTGAGGATGGAAAAGGAAGCTGGAGAAGAAGGGGACAAAGTATAATAGATAAAAAACTTGTAGAGGTTTTTGAAAAGGTGGAATTCAGCAGTAAAGATGATTTTCTTAAGCTTCTTCCTACCGATCTATGCCATCCTTTCACTACAAAAGATCTGGCCGGGGCTTGTGGATATAGGGTGACAGAGGCGCGAAAAATTGCCTATTGTCTGAAAAAGATGGGGGTAATCAACGAGGTTGGTAAAAAGGGCAATTCAATTCTATACCAAATAAACTAGACATATACAATTATTCTGCCAGCCAAATTGTTGTAAGCATTTCTGATTCAGCAGTAAAGCATTGAAGTTGTCCACAAGCAGGTTTTGTTATCATCAAAACAAAACAAATATGGGGGTTACGCATGAAAACAGTGTTTTTAAAATCCGGGAGAGTAAGAATAGGCTTGCGTATCAAAATTTTTACCGTGAACTTTATTTGTATTATTATTGTTTCAGGAATAATGGGCTTTTTAGTATATAATAAAGCTTTAGGGGATTTGCAGAAGGAATTGGGAATGAGGCTGATCTCCATAGCTACGACTGTTGCAGTATCAGTGGATGGAGATAAGCACAAGGAACTGAAGGAAGAGAAAGACGAAAAAACTGATACATATAAAGAAATAGGGAGTTTCCTGGCTAAAGTACGGGAGAACAACAAGCTCGCATATATCTATACGCTGGCTTTAAAAGGCGAAAAGACTCAATTTGTTGTTGATCCTACAGAAGGGGAGGACCATTCTACTCTGGGTATGGAGTATATTCTGAATGATGCCATGAAACAGGCTTTCGCCGGGAAAGCTTCAGTAAGTGAAATATATAGTGACCAGTGGGGAAGCTTTATGACCGGATATGCTCCTGTTTTGGATAGTGATGGGGCTGTGGCAGGTATTATCGGAGTGGATGCATCCGTAGAATCAATTCAAAATGCAGAGAAGGGCATAAAATATAGAATGCTTGAGGCACTAATCATAGGGCTTGTGATAGGGTTTGTACTCAGTGCTGTTTTTGCAAATTTACTTAGTAAACCGATTGCCAGGTTAACCGGAATTATTAATCAGATATCTAAAGGCGAAGGAGACCTGACAACTAAACTGGAGATTCACACTTCTGATGAGATAGGGGAGTTATCAGATGCGATCAACAGTATGATCAGCAATCTCAGGAGAATTATCAGCCAGGTGGTGACAACGGCTAATCAGGTTGTTTGTGTAGCTGAGGAAATGGGCAGGGCGACAGAACAAGCAGCAGGGGGAATAGGAGAAGTTGCGTCACAGGTTCAAAAAATTGCATCTACATCAAATAATCAGGCATTATTATCGGAAGATACTCTAAACACCGTCAGGCAAACACTTTCAGTTATGGATGGAATATTGTCAAAAGCAGATACAGCAAATCATTTTGCACAGAATACCTTGATGGAAGCGGGAAATGGGGAAAACGCCGTAAAAAATACAGTGGAAATGATAAGTGGCATTAAAGAGACAGTGGACATAGCCTCTGAGCAGGTTTCAAAACTAAATGCCTTTTCTGAACAGATAGGACAAATTGTAAATGTAATAGATGCTATAGCAAAACAAACAAACCTGCTTGCTTTAAACGCTGCAATAGAAGCTGCCAGAGCAGGAGAACAAGGTAAGGGCTTTGCTGTTGTCGCCGAGGAAGTAAGAAAGCTGGCAGAACAATCGGCGGTATCTACCAGAGAAATATCAGCTATAATATCAAAGATACAGCAAAGTATAAACGATACGATTATGGTAATGGAAACGAGCACCTCCAAGGTTTGTGAAGGCATCAGAGTCGTGGATGATACAGGCAATTCGCTGAGACAGATTATCAGAGCTGTATCTGAAACTGCAAAGATAATCGATGATATTTTCATCAATATAGAAAGACAGAATTCACATAATAAAAAGATCATTAGCCAGGTAGAGGATATTGCAGTCCTTGCAAAGCAGGCTGCTGCTAATACGGGACATGTTTCCGGAGTTACTCAAGAGCAGAATGCAATAATGGAAGAGATTTCTGCTTCTGTAGGATCGCAGGCGGGTATAGCTAAAGAATTGGGCAGCGTAGTAAAGAAATTTAAAATCTAAGTATTATAAATAATTGATATAAGCTTAGCTCCGGGGACGATCAGAAGCTGTCCCAGCAGAGTGCCTAGCAGCTTTGATGCTATTAGCATTATGACAAGAGCCTTGATATCCCCATATTTTCTTTTACCTCTATAGACTTCATCGGTGATGATTGCAGCTTTGGGATCAACAATCAAGGTAAGCAATATGCTTGCCAGACCGTTTATAATACCCGATGAGCCTACGGCTGTCAGCCTGTGTTCAGGAGATACAAATATAGCTGAATAATTTGCTGCCAGCACCCCTATGGTGTAAACTCCCGTTATCAAAATGCTGAAAAACATCAGTCTTTTTGGAATATCTCTATATCTTAAGCCTCTCAGCATTTGCTTTGAGGGCCTGCTGACATTTTTGGCTATCCGCTTGATGTTATCTACGCTGAGAGACTGAAGTACAATAGTGGGCATAGAGCCTGTGGAACCCAGCTTTAAAACTGCTTTGGAAAAAATGTTGATAAAAGTGGGTATAAGTATTATCCCGAAAATGGTACCAATTGTTGCGGCGAATATTACGTTTCTTATATCGCTGATAGGATCAGTTCCATTTAAGATGCTTTTATCAATCATACTTCCGATAAGTGGTCCCTGGAGCATGTTTGCTGTTCTCGACACCAAGACAATAATGTTGAAAAGTGAAAAGGATAGGGCAAACTGTCCGCTTTTTACTGCGTTCAGTCTAACCGAATAAGCAAGGGTATCTATCATGTGGATTATAATTGTAAGCACTATAAGCATGCCCAGAGATATGTAAGAAACTGAAAATAAATTATTAATGTATTTCATGATGTGATTGGCTCCTTAAGGTTTTCTTTGACCGATTACAGCTAAATAAATCCTAGCCCGGTAAAATCAGTATTTATACATGAATAATTAGTGGACCTATGCAATTGATTCCAAATATATTATATCAATATATGTAATAAATGTGGTATCATTTAGAGTATATTTCCAAACGGGCAATCTATATTAATACATTTTGAAATTTTTATATTTTCTTTTTTCATCTCCATAAAATCTTCACATCTCTTTTGTAAAATAATCACATAATACGGAGGGAATAGTGGAGGTGGAACATATGGAAAATATGATGACTCATTACATGGAATTATTGGCAACAAACCAACCATGGAATCTGATAATATTTATGGCAATACCGGTAATTCTTGCGGAAACAATAGCAGTAACCGAGCTTGGTATTCTTTTCAGCAGAAACCTGAATGGTGGATTAAGAGCTGTCAACAGGATAGCGAGTATAATTGTAGGACTCTATTTTACAGGTATTTTTGTTTATCTTTTTACAACTGCTGTAATTCCTCTTACCTCGACGGGTGGATGGAGAGGTCCGGCAGATGTTATAGCTGTGGGTTTTTACCTTTTGGGAATAGTTCCGCTGCTTGGGATGGCATTGCTTGATATGGGCATAATCGGTAGAAAAAGGAACGAAGTGAGTAAACTAAAGCTCCATGCCACATTTGTGGGAATATTTCTCGTAGTTGCACATATAGCCATGATATTCGGAATGCTCGATCCCGGATTGCTTATGATGGATATGGCAGGAATGTAGTTCTGTTCCTTATATTTATACAATCCGGTTTTAAAATAAGGTTTATCTGGCACTGCGCATAAATTGGGAGAACAATCTCAATAAAAATGGATCACACGTTAAGTGTGATCCATTTTTATTGAATTTTATGGCTTTCCTTATCTTCCTGCCGGAGCTGTAATAGTTTGAACTATCTTGTTGAATCTGTTGGCAAGGTCATTGGCAGGTCTGCTATTTGCAATATCACCTGCAAGTTTGTTTATGGTTGTATTCATATTTGACTTATCTGTAGCTACTACATTAACAATAGAGCTGTCTATCTGTTTTACTTTGCTGTTAAGTGTATTTCTTATTTTATTTGTATCCTTTGTGTTGTTGGAAGGAGTATAGCCTATCAGAGCTGTATTCCCTCGCACTACTACATTAGCATTTTTTATCTCTTTCATATTTTTCAACTGATTTTTAATTTTGTTTGCCCTCTGAGTATCAAAAGTTGCCTGATCAGTGTTCTGCTGTCCTTGCTGGTTTAGTCTGATACCCCCGGGGCTGGTGTTTGTGTTGGGAAGTATACCTTGCATACCGGTGTTATTCCTGTCTGGAACCACAGCATTATCCTGTCCCGGTATCAGGGTACCATTATCCTGCCCTATTTGTGGTGCTCCATTCTGGTTAGGAGGTTGGTTTGTCCTTCCTGCTGTATTACATCCGGTTGCCAAAGCTATAATCATAATAAAAGCGGATGATAAGGCAATTAGGGATCTAAACTTGAACTTCATGTTTATTACCTCCAAAGTATTTTTTACTTTCAGCAATATTCTTAGCAGTTTGTTCTTAATTTATAAGAGTAATATTTTTAACTTTTTAAAAGAAAAAAATAAAAAGTAAAATTTATCAAAGGAATACCAGCAAATAGTTTTTTAAAATATGGAAATAATAAATTCCGGTTAAGTTAAGTTCCCAATTTTATGTGAGAAATAATAGCACAAAAAGGAGAGATGATTATGGAAGAAATGCAGCCGGTGGGCAGAACACCGCAGGATGTAAGGACCGCCATGAATAATGCAGGAAACTTCAAAGGAACCTTTAACCTGGATAAATCAGGTTTTAACCCTGCTATGCCTGGTCACAGCACCAATCATGACATGATATTACGCCAGCAGCCCAGAACAGTAAAGCAGGAAGGTGCGGGAATAGGATTACCTTATGAAGTAAGAAAAGAAATGGCATTGATGCTTGACGATCACCAATGTGCACTCACAGTTGCACTCCATCAGTATAATAAACATCACTGGATGAGCGAAGGGGCTGAGGGCTTTATAAGTTTGCATGAACTCCTTAATGAGCACATAGAGCAAACAAAAAAACATATTGATGAAGTTGGTGAGCGTGTAACAAGGCTCGGTGGCGTTCCGACTGCACATCCTGTAGCTCAGCACGAGTTGTCATATATTAAGCATGAGGTGGAGGGACGGTACAGCATACGGGACTTCCTAAGGAATGATCTTGAGCACGAGCTGAAGCTTCAGGATATGCTCCGTAAAACTATAGCAAGGGCACATGAACTCGGAGACTTCGGTACTGTTCAAACTCTTGAAGAAGTATTGAAAGACCGTGAAGATTTAGGGTATCATCTCTTCAGTGTTTTGGAAGATGATACTTTGATGAGAGGTATGGGTCGGTTAATGAATGAGAGCGATAATATTGCCGGAGATGGCAGGATGAACTCAAACAATAAGCTGCAGTGAAATATCAAGCCTGGAGATGCTCCCAGGCTTGATATTTTACTGGGTTAATATTCAATACTTTAAGATTTTTTTTTGGACATACTAAAATCAGTAGACACAAAACTATTGATTAACTTTTCTCATGAGGAGGAATTGAAATGCGTTTGATAGCAAGATTGCCTGACCAGAGGCAGGCAAGCGGATTGATTGACTCACTTAAAAATATAGGCTTTGACAGGGGGGATATGGTAGTAAGCGACCTGGCCGACAGGGAGAAGTTTAATAGTGTCGAAGACGCTACTGATGCCGGGGTATCACTTATCAGCACCGAACGGCAGGGCCTGGGGGAACTGGAACCGTATGCGGATGGAATAAAGGGATTAAAGGGAGATGAAGGGATAATTGTAGCACTGAAGACCCCAAAGCATGAAGCGAGTAAGGTAAGGGAGATTATGGAGCAATCCGGGGCTGTAGAAATAGTGCAGGACTAAAAGGAGAAGACATGAAGGTAGAAGGGTATTTTGCAGGTATAAAGACGGCTAATGAAGCTGTATCAAAACTTAAAGGTGAAGGAATACAAAAAGCTGCTGTTGATATAAATGACCATTATAGGGATGACAGAAATGTAGAAACAAATGTACCGGGAACAGAAACGTCTGTTAGCCTGTCGGGACTGGTGCTTGAATCAGACGGGCATGGAATAGGGAAGGGGAAGTCCCCGTTAAACGCGGCGAGCCCTATGGTGAGTGGAATGGCGGGGTTTGAGGAAATTGCTGACGTGAATTGCAAAGTCATAGTTTATGTTGATGAAGAAAACTTGGAAAAAGTAAAGCAAATTATCCGCGAAACAGGTGGAGAGCTTGTGTATTAGCTAAAGCTGGGAAATGTGCGCTGGTAGGAAATAGAACTTTATTTTTAAAATTCCAGTTGACTTGTGTACAGAGTTGATGCTATAATAAATCCTGCAATTGAGATAATTCATAGGGGCGCTTAGCTCAGCTGGGGGAGCACCTGCCTTACAAGCAGGGGGTCATAGGTTCGAGCCCTATAGTGCCCACCAAAGAAAAGGGAATCGAAGTTAATATGCTTCGGTTCCCTTTTCTTGATGTATGGGGAATAATGGTTATAGCGTAAATAAAAAAGAAAACAGGACATTTTGTGCTATTTCTACTTTATATAGGAATGTAAATACTGATATAATTTTCCTTAACAAAAGGTATTTACAACATGTTTTTTTTGTGGTAACATAATTCATGCGTCAGGGATAATCGGCGATTGAAAATTAGTGCAGGGCGAGATCTTGAAGAATCAGCTTGAAGAATTGGCTAAAATTAACTATGCTGGTGTAGCTCAGCAGGTAGAGCAATTGACTTGTAATCAATAGGTCGGGGGTTCGATTCCGTCCACCAGCTCCAGAAGGCTTCGAATAATTTCGAAGTCTTTTTTGTTTTAGAGGTGGAATCGAACGGAGAGGGTGATGAAGTCAACCGGGGATACCTTTTATTAGCTCCAGGATTTGACAAAAGGTATTTATTGATATATAATAAAGATACCGTCGGTCGGTATCTTTATTATAATGGAGTTGATTTTATGGACTTAACATTTTCCAGGTTTAATCTGCAATCCGGTAATACAAGGAAGGCAGCGTGTCTCATTTACAACACAGATATTAAGCTTTTTAGACTAATGTTCGGTATGCCTCCAAAGGCAATAAACATAATTGAAAAAATGATTTGTTTGCAGGGTAATTCATTCAGTAGTAAAAACCTATATGCAGTAACTGATGGAAACGATATGAAAGCGATAGTGGTCAGCTATGATAGTTCTACGGAGAAGGATAAAAAACGTACGGAGAGTAAAGATATTTTTTTGGCAGCAGGTTTTTTCCGTTCTTTAAGACTGTTTTTTGTTACTCCCATTATAGATAGGATAATTACAAGAGATTTGCATAATAATGATTTCTATATAAGTAATATATGTGTTGATGAAAAATGCCGGGGTCAGGGTATTGGTACTTTTCTTCTTAATAAGACAATAGAGATGGCCCGGCAAAAAGGTTACTCAAGGGTGCTTCTTGACGTGAATGCAGAAAATATACAGGCAAAGAGGCTATATGAAAGAATGGAATTTCGCCCTTACGGCTTAAGAAAGAGCAGATATCCCGGCGGAGAGGCAGCTGTTTATTCAATGGGGCTTGAGTTATAGGGCAGAATTGATCAAATTGGAGATGAACATGAAATGTGGATTATCCTCTTAATGTTGGTTGCAGGAATCGCAGTAGGTTTTTTTGTAAGGTTAATTTCAAAGCACATAAGGGTAATCCAACGCTTGCAGCAGGTTGGTGTGATAGCGCTCCTGTTCTGCATGGGAGTGGGAATAGGCGGAAACAGGGTATTGATAAAAAACATCCGGACTCTCGGTTTGAGGGCGGTTACGTTTGCATTGCTGACGGCAGCATTCAGCATAATAACGGTTTATGTGATTACGAGGATATTCTGTAAGGAGAAGTGTGAAAAGTGACGCTGGTTATAATGATATCTTTACTGGCAGGTGGACTTGCAGGTTACTTTTTTATTCCTCAAGAAACTGCCGGAAGTATTGAAAATGCATCCATGTATGCACTGTATGCATTGATTTTTTTGATTGGTATAGAGATAGGGATAAATAAAAATGCATTCAGGAATATAAGGATCGTGGGTAAGAGAATCGTATTGGTGACAGTTTCTATTATTATAGGCACATGGGTAGGCGGAGTTATTGCCGGATTTATATATGGTATGCCAAAGAGTATAAGTTTGGCTATTGCTTCCGGGTTTGGATGGTATAGTCTTTCCGGCGTTTTGCTCAAAGAAATGGGTGGAGCTGAAATCGGCACTATTGCTTTTATTACAAATGTATCCCGGGAAATTATAGCTTTTCTGACAATTCCCTGGCTGGCAAAAAAACTTAGTTACAACAGTGCCATTGCTCCTGCAGGAGCTACATCCATGGATACGACACTGCCTGTTATTACCAGATATACTGATGATGAGACTGCATTGGTATCCTTCGGCAATGGACTGATACTGTCAATGCTGGTTCCTATACTGGTTCCTGTTATGTATGGGCTGCCAATAAAATAAAGTGACATCCCGGTTGCTGCTTTTTTTAAATCCGGATTATTGTAAAGGGACTTACATACTATGTATGTCTCTTTTATTATGCATTTTTCGGGAGCACCCTTTGGAAGACAGCTTAATATACTATTGTATAACCACTATAGTATCGCAGCATGATTAAGTTGCAGGTAATTCCCTTGTTACTGGGGGTGATATTATTGGGGAACATAGTGGAAGTACATAATCTGGGTATGAAATATCAATCAATAAATGGAGAGATTGATGCTCTTCAGGGAATCAGTTTCCAGGTTAAGAAAGGAGAATTCATAAGCATAGTCGGTCCAAGCGGATGCGGTAAATCTACACTTCTTTCCATAATATCCGGGCTTATTTTTCCGTCCACAGGTCATGTAAGTATAAATGGCAAAAAAATATCAGGTACTTCCTTTGAGGTTGGCTATATGCTTCAAAAAGACCAGCTTTTTGACTGGCGCACCATATTTGAGAATGTTTGTCTCGGATTGGAAATCAGAGGTTTATTAAATAATGAAAGCAGGGAATATGTACTGATGCTTTTGGATACATACGGGCTTTATGAGTTCAGAGATAAATATCCCAATCAGCTCTCAGGAGGGATGAGGCAGAGGGCTGCACTTATAAGGACTCTGGCAGTAAAGCCTCAGATACTTTTGCTCGATGAAGCCTTTTCCGCACTCGATTACCAAACCAGGCTGGCGGTCACGGATGATATATATTCAATTATCAAAAAGGAGAATAAGACGGCGATACTTGTTACCCATGATATAGCGGAAAGTATAAGCATGGCTGATAGAATTGTAGTGTTGACCAAAAGGCCGGCTACAGTTAAGAATGTACATGAAATTATATTGGGCTGCAATCCCAGAACTCCTTTGTATTCCAGAGAAGCCCCTGAATTCAGGCGATATTTCAACGAAATATGGAAGGAGCTAGATGTACATGTCTAAAAAAACAGACTTATCAAGCGGTTCACCTGAACATAAAGAATTTCTTAGAAAGGTCAAGCTCAGAAAGTTTTCCATCCTGATAACACAAAGTTTGATACTGGTGCTTTTTTTTGCATTATGGGAGGCAGCTGCCGTACTTAAAATCATAGATTCCTTTATAACCAGCCAACCGTCAAGAATAGTGAATACAATACTGAATTTGTATAATGAAGGTGTTCTGTTCAAACATATAGGCGTTACCTGCCTCGAAACAATGGTCGGGTTTGCACTGGGAACGGTATTTGGCACTTTGATTGCTGTAGTACTATGGTGGTCTGAATTCCTGGCCAGGGTTATGGAACCCTATCTTGTTGTTTTAAACAGCCTGCCTAAAATTGCATTAGGCCCCATATTTATTATCTGGATTGGTGCCGGACCTTCAGCAATAATAGCTATTGCACTGACCATCTCGCTGGTTGTTACAATACTTGAGGTTCTAAACGGTTTTTTAGCTGTCGATAATGATAAGATAAAGCTTGTAAAAACTTTTGGAGCAAATAGATTTAATATACTTACCAAGGTAGTTCTACCTTCTACATTCCCTGTCATTATAAATGCACTAAAGATAAATGTCGGCCTTTCTTGGGTTGGTGTAATAGTAGGAGAATTCCTTGTATCGAAAGCCGGATTGGGATACCTTATTGTGTACGGCGGACAGGTGTTTCAACTGGACCTTGTTATGACAAGTGTCCTCATACTGGCACTTGCTGCAACATTAATGTACCAAGGTGTAGTTTATCTTGAAAAACTGATTATAAAAAACAATGAGCATCATTAATTCCCTTTATTTTGGAGGAATGCAATATTCGCCAGAGTATTACAGTAAGGCAGATTAACGGAAAAGGAGTGATATATATGAAAAGAAGTGCTTTGCTTGCCGCTTTTATACTGGGGGTTATCTTTACTGTTACAGGATGTGGTGAAAGGGAACTTGTAAAAGTAAAGCTAAGCGAAGTAACACATTCGGTTTTTTATGCACCGCAGTATGTGGCTATAAACGAAGGCTTCTTCAAGGAGGAAGGGCTTGATATTGAGTTGGCTAACGGGCAGGGTGCCGACAAAGTAATGACCGCCGTACTGTCCGGACAGTCGGATATTGGTCTTGCAGGGCCGGAAGCATCCATATATGTGTATAATGAGGGTAAGGAAGACTATTCGGTAGTCTTTGCACAGTTGACAAAACGCGATGGTTCCTTTATGGTAGGAAGAAATCCAGAGCAGGGCTTCAAATGGAGTAACCTTAAGGGTAAAACTATAATTGGAGGGAGAAAAGGCGGAGTTCCTGAAATGACTCTTGAGTACGTTCTTAAAAAGAACGGGCTTACCCCCGGTAAGGATGTGGCTGTAGACACAAGCGTCCAGTTTGCCTTAATGGCAGGAGCATTTGTTGGCGGAAAAGGTGATTATGTAACGTTGTTTGAACCAACGGCTTCACTCCTGGAGAAGGAGGGGAAGGGGTACATACTTGCATCTGTGGGTAAAGATAGTGGAGAAATACCCTACACTGCATACTTTGCCAAAAAAAGTTACATAGAAGAGAACAGGGACATAATTCAGAAGTTCACCAATGCAATATACAAAGGACAGCTTTGGGTTGAAAAACACACTCCAGAGGAGATAGCGAGGCTTATAAAACCTTCATTCCCGGATGCGGATGAAACACTGCTTGTTACTGTAGCGAAGCGGTATAAGGATCAGGATGCCTGGTGCAAGGATCCTTTGTTGAAAAGAGGAGCATTGGATCTTTTACAGGAGGTTATTCAGACAGCAGGGGAGCTGAAAAAGAATGCGCCTTATGATAAAGTGGTGAATACTTCATTTGCTGAAAAGGCGATTAAGAATATAAATTAATCTGCTGTGCTAAATCAACTGCACAAGAGGCTAAATTTAAGATATTTGAGAGCCGGCCTTAAGCCAGCTCTCTTCTTCTGCTTTTTACAGTCAGCAAAATTAAAGCCACTATAGAAATTGCAAATGCAATAATCAATGATACCGGACTATTAAGGAACTCCGGGCTTTCCCCGGGAATTTTACTCAGGACTACACTTGTACTGTTGAAAAATATATGTACAAGTATGGAGCCCCATATAGAGCCTGTTTGAAGGAAAACCAAGCCCAGTATAAGCCCAAGCGGGAAGGCGTATATTGCCTGGGTCAGATTCAGATGGTATACTCCGAACAAAAGTGCCTGTATGAATAAGGCAGCAGCAATATTCATGTTTCTTTTCAACTCGTTTTGAATCAATCCCCTAAAAATGATTTCTTCAATAATTGGGCCGACTATTCCTATTCCAAGCAAAAGAACAAATACATTATTATTCTTAAAAAGCATATTGAACGCTTCTTCTGTCATCTTGGAAAGCTGGTCGATTTTTAGCACTTCGACAATAAAGCTTACTGGAAATACCATGGCAACTCCGAGAACACATACCAATCCAATGTTTTTCACGCTTATTTTATGAAATTTGCAAAATCTGAATATATTTTCCTTGCGGAGCCAGAACGTGAACCAATATATTAGGAATGACACCACAGCAGATATAGCTAGTATGAATATAGTCCCTTGGAGCAGGGGGGCAGTAATCTCTGAAGGTGTTATCATAGGATCCTGCATCAGTTTTATTATGGAGAAAAACAAGCCTGCTACTCCAGAAAGATAAATCTGAAGAATAAGGTATACCGATAAATAAAGAAAAATAAAACCTGTCATTTTTAAGTATCTCATTATATGCCACCTTTCAATGGTTTATCTGATAAATGTCGTTAAAGCCGATTTACTTAGTATAAATATTATTATACCAAATTAAGGGTTGATAGCAATGTAATACAATTGTAATATAAAAAGCTGTATTTATGCCCATTTTCAAGGAACTTTTAGACATTGGTCCAGTCTAATTTTATATAAGAATATATTGGACACTTAGGAAGAAATTATTCCAGAGGCCAATAACAAAATTATTAGAGAAGAGGTGTCGGAGTTTGAAAAGGAAAATAGCTTTCTTTTTAACAGTTGTTATGCTTTGTACAGCAATGCTGCCAGTGCAGGTGTTTGCAGCCAAGGATAAAGTATTGGAAGGCATAGTTGCCAAGGTGAAGAAAACGTTTAGTATTCCCGGTAACTATACTTTTTCGCCTGAAGCTTACTCGGAAAATGGAAAAAAGGTCTGGAACCTGAGATGGAGCAGTAAGGATGGGGATGAGGCAAGCATTTATGTAAGAGTGGATGAAAAGGGTACAATCCTTAGTTATGACAACTGGAAGCCTTATGACTATTCGACAAAGAAGAAGCTTCCCAAATTCAGCAGACAGGAAGCAAAGGCTAAAGCAGAGGGGTTTATTAAGAAAATTAATGCTGATGCTTTTTCTCAAGTCAGAGTTTCCGAAATCAATAACCAGCCGATGATGGAATCCAACTACTACTTTAATTTTGACAGGATGGTAAATGGTATTCCGTTTTACAATAACAACATAGGAGTATCGGTGAACAGTGAAACAGGTGAAGTTCAGAGTTATTATTACAATTGGAATGATGGTTTGGTATTCCCTGATAAGGCTAAAGCTATAAATTTAGATGCAGCAAAGAAAGCCTATATTGAGAAGCTTGGATTGAGGCTGGTATACAGATATAACTACGAGAATGAAAAACTAAGCTTATTTGCTGTCTATACGCCTAAGTACGGAAGTTCTTATGCCATAGATGCCCTCTCCGGTGATAAGGTACAATTTGACCCGTATTACGGAGACGGGTACGGTGGAGGAGGTATAGTATCTACAATTGTCAAAGATGAGATGGTACAAGGTGCTAACCTGACACCTGAAGAAATAGCAGCTATAGATGAACTATCCGATCTTATCAGCCAGGAAGCTGCAGAAAAAATAGCACGTGAATTCGATAAGCTTAAGCTTACAAGCGAATTTAAGCTTTCAGGTGCGAACCTTTCAAGAAATTGGCCTCTAAGGGATGAGTATACCTGGTCTCTGAATTTCCATAAAGAAGCTACTAAGCCGGACGGCAGTGGCTACGTATATATAAATGCCGGTATCAATGCAAAAACAGGAGAAATAACGAGTTTTAGCCGTAGTGTAAATAATGGTGAGAACGCTAAGGCCAAGTTTACAGAAGAGCAGGCAAAACAAGCGGTAGAAGAATTTCTTAAGAGCTTTAAGGCGGATAAATTGAAGGATGTTGAATTTGATGATAGTAACTCATTCTATTATCCATTAAGAAGCGGCAGTGAAGAACAGACATACTTTAATTTTAACTATACCAGAAAAGTTAATGGGGCATATTTCCCGGACAATAAGCTTACAATCGGCTTCGATGCCGTATCCGGCGAAGTGACCAGCTTCAATATGAACTGGTTTGATACTGAATTCCCGACTATAGATAAAAAACTTGATATAAGCAAGGTATATGAAAAACTGTTCAGTGTTATAGGGCTGGAACTGCAGTATAAGGCAAAATATCCATATGACTTCTACTATAAAGGTGTAATGCCTGAGAGCAGCAAGCTTGATGTGAAGCTTGTATACGCATTAAAGCCAGGCAAACCGGAATATTTTGATGTTAATACGGGGGTACTCCTGGATTACAATGGAAAGCCCTACAAGGAAAACAAGCCAGTAGTATACACCGATATAAAAGGTCACTCGGCAGAAAAGCAGATTACAGTATTAAGCGAGTATGGTGTTTCTCTGGAAGGACCGAAATTCAGGCCTAATGAAAATATTACCCAGTTGGATTTCCTGAACCTCCTTTCAAAAACAATGAACTATTATTATGGGCCTGTTGTTTCATCAAGCAGCAGTAAGGATGATATTGACAATCTTTACAAGTTCCTGATCAGGGAGGGTGTAGTTAAAGAGGCTGAAAAGAAAGCATCCGCTGCCGTGACCAGGGAAGAGGCAGTTAAGTTTATCATCAGAGCTATGAAATATGACAAGGTTGCAGATATTAAGGGTATTTACAAATGCAGCTTCAAGGATGCAAACAAGATTAACCCCGACCTCTTAGGATATGTTTCTATTGCACAGGGTCTTAAGATAGTAACTGGAAGCACTTTTAACCCTAAATCAAAACTTACAAGAGCACAAACAGCAGTGATGATTTATAATTACCTCCAGGGATAGAATAATTGTAGATCAGCACAAAAGGATAAAGCAAGTATAGGATAGCTGTATAACAAGCAGCTATCCTTTTTATTTATTACTAAAAGCGCTTTATGCAGGATTTTTTATTTTGTTGGCGAATAATTTATATACTGCATGTTTACTTACTAATCTGCAACCAGGAGTAACTCCTTGTTTTATTCCTTTATCATATGAAAAATTTCCCCACAGCAGATATAAATAAGTGTTATGTAAAAAAAACGGGCCATTTTGGGATCGGGTCTGTAAAATCAACTATTCTGGGGTGGAAAAATGCTAATAGATACAAGTGTGACTGTTGCTTATAAATGCTCTTCGTGTGGAGGCTACATATTTTTTGATGTTTCCTATTTTGATTTATTATCAAAAAAGAAATACCACGCAGCTTGCTGCTGCAACAATTCACGCATATTTATTTTCAAGGAAAATTTCAGGGATTACAAATTGCAGATTGACTGTATAGGATGCGGAAATAATCATACATATTCTATTAAGAGGAAAGATATTATAGGTAAGGATATCAGCGTGTTTTCATGTCCGGTTACAGGAATCCAGCAATGCTTTATCGGAAATGGTGATTTGGTAAGAAACAAGGTTGACAGCCTTGAAAAAGAAATGGATGCTTTGATAGATAAGCTGGGCTATGACAATTATTTTAAAAATACAAGGGTGATGTATGATTCCTTAAACAGGATTCATGATATTGCAGAGCAGGGAAGCCTGGTATGCGAATGCGGGAATGGTGATATAGAACTCAGTCTCTTGTCAGACAGAATATATATGAGATGCCGGAAGTGTTATGCAACTGCGGAGGTAAGAGCGGCTTCCAATGAAGATCTTAAAGAGTTGTTTGCCGTCAGGCATATATTTTTGACAGGTAATGAAAACTATAAAGGTTCAGACAGTAAAAGCTTTTTGCAGAAGACTGATGGGTAATAAATATTTTCTAAGAAAATTTTACTGAATAAACCATTTCGTTTTTGTCAATAATATCTACTGGGTGAGAGTGCTGTTATTGCAGGTTGACAAAGGTTGTCTTTAATGCTATAATTCTTCCAGTAGTATTCTCAAGTCCTTTCCAGATGTAACAGAACGTAGTTTTATAGAAAACGATACTTAGCTGCAATTTTTATTGATCAGACTTTACGTTGTATTTTCTTTACAAATTTCAAGCTATAAATTGCATTCTGTAAAAATGATTTGGACGTATGAGTTCAAGTTTAAACATTTCAGATTCTGAATGGATAAGAATCAATATGTCTTATCTATAAGGGCTTAATTGAAACGTCTGTTGAATGAATTCCCTATAAATTGGAAATAATATATTAGGTATAAATAAGGTGGTGGAGTATGGAGGACATCAATCTCGAGCGTAAGACGATGGAAGACTTACGTTATATAGCAAAAATGATGAATATCAAAGGCTTATCCAAGCTGAAGAGAGAAGAGTTGATAAGTAAGATATTGGAGGTCGGTAAGGATTCAAACGTATCAGAAAAAGATCAGGCTCAGGACAAAATAGAAAAAAAGCCTGGAAGAAGAAAAGTTAAAGCATCAGAGGAGCTAAAGGACGACAATACAGTAACAAATGAAGAACATCAGGTGGCTGACCCAAAAGTGGAGCCGCATCACATAGATGACACGCCAAAAAGTTCTGAAAAATTGCAATCGACTGAAACTTCAGATATTAAGAATGACGAAGGCAATAATGAAACCGTAGTTTTAAGAAAATCCAAGAGAGGAAGACCCTCAAAGATAGTAAAAGCAGGACAAGAACAAAATGCAGAGAATACAGCAGAGCAGCCCGATGATAAGGCTCCGGAGGTAGAAGAAAAGCCCCTGCTGAATAGTGAAGTGTCTGAATTGGAAAAAACGGAAAAGCCGGATAAAACTAAAATACAGACAGAGACGCAAGTAGAGACGCAAGTAGAGACGCAAGCAAAGAGCAAAATTAATGAAGATAAGGCAGAGGCCAGAGTGGAAGAAACAGTAAAGCCTAAGCTTGAAGGACCAAAAGATGACGCTGACAGGCAGGACAACAGAATGCCTCAAAAGCGATTTGATCAAAGGAAAGATAATGGAAATATACAAGCAAATAATAATTTTGAAAAAATTGAAAGTGATGACCCTGTAGAAGGGGTATTAGAGGTACTTCCTGATGGGTATGGCTTCTTGAGAAGTGATAACTATCTTTCAGGACCCAAAGACGTATATGTATCTCCTTCACAGATAAGAAGATTCGGACTTAAAACCGGAGACAAAATCAAAGGTAAAGGTAGAATACCCAAGGAGGGTGAAAAATTTCAGGCATTATTGTATGTCCAAAACGTAAATGGAGATTTGCCTGATGTTGCAGCCAAAAGGATACCTTTTGAGAATCTTACCCCGATATATCCTGATCAGAGAATAAATCTTGAGACATCTCCAAGGGAATTGTCTACAAGGATCATAGATTTAATAGCTCCAATAGGTAAAGGTCAGCGTGGTATGATCGTTTCACCTCCGAAAGCAGGTAAAACGATACTTCTGAAGAAAATAGCAAACAGTATCACTGCGAATCACCCTGATATTGAATTAATAGTATTGCTTATAGATGAAAGGCCGGAAGAAGTAACTGATATGCAGCGTTCCATAAGAGGAGAAGTAATATATTCTACTTTTGATGAAGTACCCGAACACCATATCAAAGTTGCCGAAATGGTTCTTGAAAGGGCGCAGAGACTTGTTGAGCAGAAAAAGGATGTTGTAATCCTGCTGGATAGCATCACAAGGCTGGCCAGAGCTTATAATCTTACAATACCTCCTACCGGAAGAACTTTGTCAGGTGGTCTTGACCCCGGTGCGCTTCATAAACCAAAAAGATTTTTTGGTGCAGCGAGGAATATTGAGTTTGGCGGAAGTCTTACAATAATGGCTACTGCTTTGATAGAAACCGGAAGCAGAATGGACGATGTCATATTTGAAGAATTCAAGGGAACAGGAAATATGGAACTTCATCTGGATAGAAAACTTTCTGAAAAGCGTATTTTCCCTGCTATAGACATTAACAAGTCCAGTACGAGGAGAGAAGAGCTTCTCTTAAATCAGAAGGAATTGGACAGTATTTGGGCTATTAGAAAAGCAATGAGCAATATGGGTACTGCTGAAGTGACAGAGATGATAATTAACAAGCTCGTTCAGACAAGAACCAATGATGATTTTATAAACAGCATAAATATTGCTTTCCTTGAAAAATAGTTCTTGCGTACTGGAAGCTTTTGTGCTAGAATATTTTTTGCTTCTAATTTTCGTAATTAAATTTTAAAATAAACAATTGTAGCAAAAACGGCAAGAAGCTAACTAGCTTATAATCGTTTTTGCAGTATCGAAAGAAGGTGAAATAGAATGCAAGAAGGAATCCATCCTAACTATAGTGAATCAGTTGTAAAGTGTGCTTGCGGTGAGACCTTTACTACAGGATCAACAAAGAAGAGTCTTCATGTTGAAATATGCTCAAAATGCCATCCTTTCTTTACTGGTAAGCAGAAGCTTATTGATACTGGGGGACGTGTTGAGAAATTCAAGAAGAAATTCGGTATTGTTGATAAAGAATAATCATTGGCAATATTTTATTACATTTGAAAAGTTAACACAAAAATGATAAACTAAAGACTGAGCGATTAACGCTTCAGTCTTTAATTTTATCAGAGGAGAAGTCAATGAAAAAAACTAGTATAGGGGGTCAGGCCTTAATTGAAGGACTTCTGATGATCGGGCCGGAAAATGCAGCAATTGCTGTGAGGAAGCCTGATGGTGAGATAGTTATTGATAGGAGGCCTTTACCTAAAAAAGATATTTTTACAAAACTTCCTGTCATGCGTGGGATAGTGGGCTTTTTCAGACAGATAGTTCTTGGCATGAAAGCACTGATGTACTCGGCAGAGTTTGTAGACATCGAAGAGGATACGGAAGCAAAGCCTTCAAAAGTAGATGCTTTTCTTGAGTGGGTTTTTAGAGATAAGTTTAAAGATGTTGCAATTTACCTGGCGGTTGTTATTTCGATTGCATTTAGCATAGGCCTGTTTATATTACTTCCAAACTTTCTGGCCACGATTGTTATAGGTGTAAAAAACTCTATAGCCTATAACTTGTTTGAAGGTATATTGAGAATATGTCTGTTTTTCGGGTATATTGTCCTTGCTTCCTTGATGAAGGATATAAAGCGAGTTTGGGAATACCACGGAGCAGAGCATAAGACTATTCACTGCTATGAAAATGAAGAGGAATTAACTGTTGAGAATGTAAGGAAATATACGACAAAACATCCGAGGTGTGGTACATCATTTATGTTCCTGGTAATGGTTGTGAGTATATTAATATTTTCCTTGCTTCCTTTAGGAACGATATGGTTCAACGCATTAATCAGACTTGCCTTGGTACCACTTGTGGCAGGACTCTCATATGAAGTTCTGAAATTTGCGGGCAAAAGTGAATGGAGAATAATGAAAATCATTAATGCTCCCGGCATGCTGTTTCAGATGTTTACTACAAGAGAACCCGATGACAGTCAGATAGAAGTTGCAATAGAGGCATTCAATAACGCTAGGCCGAAAGAAGCCGGTATTGATAACTGGTAAGTAAGGAGTTTATATGATAATAAAAGAAGCACTGCAAGAAGGAATTAAATCACTTAAAGGTGCAGATATAGAAACCCCGGTTGTTGAAGCCGGGGTTATACTTTGTCACGTATTGGATTGTGATAGGAGCTGGTTATATACCCATAATGATTATATGTTACAGTCAAAACAAGCAGAAGAATTTCTGCATAAGCTGAATTTAAGAGCAATAGGTACTCCTGTTCAGTATATTACCGGGAACCAGGAGTTTATGTCCCTGAATTTCCGGGTTACACCGGATGTGCTTATACCGAGGCATGATACAGAAGTGCTTGTAGAAGCGGTTATCGAAAATGTGTCACATATGCCAATGGTGCGTATACTTGATATTGGGACAGGTTCAGGGTGTGTTGCCATTAGTCTGGCTTATTATTTAAAAAACTGTGAGGTAGTTGCAGTTGATGTTTCTCACGGGGCTTTGGAACTGGCTAAACTAAATGCTGAGATAATAGGAGTTGGGCGTAAGATAAATTTTGTCTGTCTTAATGTTTTTGATAAGATGGATTTACTCATATCTGAAGATAATAAATTTGATGTTATAGTATCCAATCCTCCATATATTCCTACATGCGAGATAAGCAGGCTTCAGAGAGAGGTAAAGGACTATGAGCCTGTCAGAGCTTTAGACGGCGGGAGTGACGGTCTGGAATTTTACAGAAGAATAGTGGATATTTCGCGGACATATCTCAAGACTGAAGGATTATTGGCTTTTGAAGTAGGCTATAATCAAGCTGAATCAGTTCGTGGCATAATGAGCAGGGATTTTGAAAAAATAAGCTTCATCAAAGATGTTGCTTCAATAGACAGGGTTGTCACAGGAAAACTTAAATAGAGAGGACAATGTCTGATTTTTAGTCCTTCCATAGTCTTAGCAAACCTGATGTCTGAAGGTTCTTAACTATGATTACACTTACTGGACCTATAAACAGCCCTAAAACCCCAAACACATTGAGCCCTATATACATGGCTATAAGAGTAATCAAAGGATGCAAACCGATCTGATCTCCCACGATTTTCGGTTCAAGCACCTGTCTCACAATGACTCCTGCCAGATATATTACTGTAAGCCCTAGAGCCATCTGCGTGTTACCTGTAATCAGATTCCATGTTATCCAGGGTACCATAACTATACCTGTGCCAAGTACGGGTATAGCGTCGGACAGAGCGACTATAAGGCCCATTAACAGCACATAATCCGCTTTTATTATGAATAAGCCTAGGCTTACTTCAATAAAGGTTATTGACATCAGTATCAATAAAGCTTTGAAGTATGCAAAAACCGCTGTGAATGTGTCACTTTTTATTCCGGAGAAATTTCTTGACCAGTTATCCGGGAATTGTCTGCTGAAGAAGTTGCTTATCTTGTTTCTGTCGCTGCTGATAAAGTATGATGCAAGAAGGGTGACTATTATAAATACAGCTACTTTGGGGATCGATGTTATAGTATTGATTAAATATGTTACAAGTGATTTAATTACCCCTTCAAGCTTAGGAGCTAAACTGGTCAGATTTTCATTAACTGCTTTGCTTACCGACTCGGGAAGGTTTTCATAATAGTTTGCAACACGGTCCATAAGATGGTTCAGTTCACTTGAGGTATTGTCTATATAGCCGGAAAGGTTTTCCTGCAACACTACAAGCTCGTTGTATATCTTTATGATGCCTAATGTTATCAAAAAACCGAGTATGCTTATGGTAAAGAGCAGTGACAGGATTGCCGCGATGTTTCTTGGAAGCCTTGCACGTTTTATTAAAATCCGGATAACAGGTTCATTGATCAGAGCAATCAGGATTGCAATAACAAAAGGAGCAAAAAACGGCAAAAGGTATTTAGTGACTATATAGATAAGCAGGAATACAACTATGATCAGAATCAAGTTAACAGCTGTCCTGTAATATTTTTCGTAATTAATATTCATATGTGTTAAAGCCTTTCCGAAAACAAAAAGTTAACGCACATAATTCTTCAAAAATAACAAATACTTTCCTATTTGCGATGAAGCGTATCCGCAATAAATGAAGCATCTATACTATATTTCCATTTTTATTATAGAATAAAACAGTGCAATACGCAACAAAGTTGCTTTTTGTATACAAAGTCCACCTTTATAAAACAAAGTCCTTGATTTCAGCGACTTTAAGATTGCATATACAAATGAAACATATGCAAAACTACATAACTATAAAATAAAATGAGATTGAGTTAGTTAAACTCGATATTAGGTTAAATTTATGCTACTTGTTCAATTGACTTGTAACCTGGTACTAACTATAATTGATATGGGGTTATTAAGGATTATTTTGTGTGTCGTACAGGTACTTTCTGTTCTAGACAATATCCCTTTATAACTGTAAAACGGTACAAAACAGCTCTTGTTTAACAGACTTGCACTTGTTTTTGAGCAATGGAGTTCAAAAAGGGCGGTTTTTTTTTGGTTTTTTAGATTATGGTTAACTATGCATACACAGTATTCAAATAAATTTTCAACTATACATCATGAAAGGAGTAGATGCTGTGAATAAGGAACTATTACTGGCTGTAGCAATTCTTTTGCCTGCACTGAGCTCTATACTTTGCTACATCTTAAGAAAAGCTGCGGTACGAAATTTCATTGTAGTTGTAACTACGCTGGTGTTGTTTGCAGTAGCCGGAGGATTTGTTTACCTCATGGCGCAATCTGATGGGAAACTGGTATATCACCTGGAGTCTTTGCACTTGGACTGGGTGATAAAGGGATTGGATATTCTTCTCTTGACCTATGTAGCGTATATAGGTATTAAGTTAAGAAAGCCTGTTATATTTGCACTGGCAGTTCTACAGTTCATACCATTCTTCTTGTTTGAGATTTTCCATGTTTTTGGAACTGTAAAAGAGCCTGAGAGTGCATTTGTTATTGACTACCTGTCATTGGTAATGATACTTCTGGTTTCAGTTATCGGACCTATAATTACTGTATTTGCAATAGGTTACATGAAGGATCATGAGCACCATTCAGGACTAAAGAAGTCAAGACAGCCAAGATTTTTCTTTATATTGTTTATATTCCTGGCTGCGATGAATGCGCTTGTTATGACGAATAATCTGGCTTGGATGTATTTGTTCTGGGAGATAACAACACTTTGTTCCTTCCTGCTTATTTCACACGATGGAAATACACAGTCGGTAAATAATGCAGCAAGGGCATTATGGATAAACTCTCTTGGCGGATTGGCCTTTATATGCGGTATTATAGCTATATACATGGCTACAGGTACTTTGGCTATAGACCAGATAGTTGCAAACAAAACTGTTACGGAATTTGCTTACTTGCTGCCATTTGGTTTGAGTTTGCTATGCTTTGCAGGCTTTACAAAATCAGCACAGTTTCCGTTTCAGAGCTGGCTTCTGGGTGCTATGGTTGCTCCGACACCGGTATCGGCTTTGCTACACTCGAGTACAATGGTTAAAGCAGGTGTGTATCTTGTAGTTAGAATGGCGCCGGCTTTCAGTGGTACTCTTCTCGGCAAAATCGTTGCAGTAGTGGGTGGGTTTACATTCCTTGCTGGATCAGCTATAGCTATAAGTCAGAGGAACGGAAAGAGGGTTCTGGCTTATTCTACTATTGCAAACCTAGGTTTGATAGTATGCTGTGCGGGAATAGGCACATATGTTGCTTTAGGAGCTGCTGTACTCCTTATAATCTTCCATGCGGTTTCAAAAGGTTTGTTGTTCCTGTGCGTCGGTACGATTGAACATGGCATAGGCAGCAGAGACATTGAAGATATGCAGGGGCTTATGAAAAAAATGCCGTTTACAACTGTTATTACAGTTATTGGTATGATCTCAATGCTGTTGCCACCTTTCGGTGTATTGATTACAAAGTGGCTTGCTATTGAATCTGCGGTGAATTCACCGATTGTTTTAATGTCGATTATATTAGGTAGTGCTTTTACTGTTGTATTCTGGTCAAAGTGGATAGGAATCATACTAACCATGTCATATAAACCTAAATACAACGTCGAAAAACTGACCTTCTCGGTAAAGAGCTCACTTATATTCCTTATAGCAGGAGTTCTTGCGGCAAGTATCCTGATAGTGCCTATGTTCAACGGTTTGATAAAACCTTATCTTTCTGGTTTGACAATAGCTAATGAGCCATTACTAGGAGGCGACAGTCTCGGTGTTGTTCTTCAGGGTGCAAACAGTGCTGTTGTTGGTGGATTTGCATCAATACTGTTCTTTGCGATAGTATTTGTGCTGATAATTACAATACCATACTTCCTGAGGAGGACAAAGCCAGAAAAGGTTAAGCCGCCGTACCTGTGTGGAGAGAATATAAACAACGATTTGCGTGGAATAGAATTTATCAGCCCGGGAGATAAGGTTGATAATGTTATAGTTCAAAATTATTATTTATCCGGAATTTTTGGAGAAGATAAATTGACACTCTGGACAAATCTTGTCGCAGGGGCGATTATTATAATAATGTTCGGGGTGGTGATAGGATGATTACTCTAAATAATATAGTGATTGCATTAATCGCGATAGTAGCAGCACCAATTATTGGCGGATTTTTGACAGGGTTAGACAGAAAGATTTCTGCGAGAATGCAAAATAGGTATGGACCACCTGTATTACAACCGTTTTATGACTTTTTTAAGTTGATGGGCAAAGAGAGAATTACTGTAAATCAGACGCAGATGGTTTATGTGCTTGGTCACTTGTTTTTTGCCATAGCTGCAGTTGTAATGTTTGTATTAAAGAGCGACCTGCTGATGCTTATTTTTATACTGGCTTTTTCAGGTATAGCACTTATCATGGGGGCGATGAGTGTACGTTCGCCATACAGTAAGATAGGTGCTCAGAGAGAAATTATCCAGATGATGGCATATGAGCCTGTTTTACTATTGATGGTAGTAGGAATATATTTGGCAACTAAGAGCTTTATGATAGAAAGCATATTCAAGCATGAAACGCCGCTGCTATACAGCTTGCCGTTGGTATTTCTTGCGTTCCTGTATGTACTGACAATAAAGCTCAGAAAATCACCCTTTGATTTCTCAACTTCACATCATGGACATCAGGAACTAATCAAAGGTTTGACTACAGAATTTTCCGGACCACAGTTGGCTATAATAGAGTTGGCACACTGGTACGACCTGGTGCTGTTGCTCGGATTGATATCACTGTTTTTTGCGCAGCCGATATGGGTTGGGATATTGATAGCTCTTGGAAGTTACTTCCTTGAACTTGTTATAGATAACATAAGTGCCAGAGTAACATGGAAATGGATGCTGAAGGCTACGTGGTTGATAGGTATAGGAGCCGCTGTTACTAATATTGTGTGGCTCTACCTTAAGAAATAGGATGGTGAATTGAATGGGTATTATAGATAAATCAAGGAAAAAGTCACCTTGGGTGATACACTATGACGGTACAAGCTGTAACGGATGTGATATCGAAACCCTCGCCTGTCTTACCCCATTATACGATGTAGAGCGATTCGGCATAGTAAATGTTGGAAATCCAAAACATGCAGATGTGCTTGTTGTTACAGGGTCAGTCAATAAAAGGGCAGAAAGGGTTCTGAAGAATATATACAGTCAGATGCCGGATCCGAAAGCAGTTGTTGCAGTAGGAGCTTGTGCATGTACAGGCGGGATATTCAAAGAATGCTATAATGTTTTGGGCGGTATCGATAAAGTTCTCCCTGTTGATGTGTATGTTCCAGGCTGTTGCGCTAAGCCTGAAGCTATCATAGATGGAATTGTATTAGCTATGGATAAGCTTGAGGAGAAAGCTAAAAATATGAAAAAGGGTAGCAGTGCACCTAAGGCGGAAGAATAAAAAAATCCGCCGAGGCTAAGGCTATGACTAGATATAAGGCAATTACTGTTTTAGTGATAAATCACCTTTAGGTATGGTACGGATAACTGGGGTTGACGCGTATTCAACCTCAAGTCCGACCCTGGCCTAGGTTTGGAGGTAAAGATGATAGAAAATTTAGTTGATATTTCCAAGGACCAGCTCCTCGGAGAAGTCCAGAATATGTTGTTTGATGACTACAGGTTTGTAACTGCAACAAGTGTAGATAATGGTGATGGTACACTGGATATAATTTACCATTTTGACAAGGACCTTGTAATGAAGCATTTCAAGATAAAGGTCAGGAAAGATGAGGAAGTGCCCAGTATTTCTAAAATATACTTTTGTGCGATACTTGTAGAGAATGAAATAAAAGAGCTTTTTGGAGCTAACATAACAAATATTGCTATAGATTATGGCGGACATATGCTGCTTTCAGATGATGAACTGGATTCTCCCATGGGCAGGCAGCAAATAATTATAGAAGAAAGAAAGGGGGACAAATAAATGTCAAGGACTGTTATACCTTTTGGACCCCAGCATCCGGTTTTACCGGAACCTCTTCATCTGAAGCTGGTTATGCAGGATGAAAAGATAGTTGAAGCTATTCCGGCTATAGGATATGTACACAGGGGCTTGGAAAAGCTTACTGAAACAAAAGAGTTTACACAAAATGTTTTTGTCGTGGAAAGAGTCTGCGGTATTTGTAGCTTTCAGCATGCTTTGGCATATTGCCAGGGTATGGAATCACTTATGAATGTAGAAGTTCCTGGAAGAGCAAAATATTTGAGGGTTATATGGGCAGAGCTACACAGGATACATAGCCATTTGCTGTGGTTAGGCCTGCTTGCAGACGCTTTCGGCTTTGAAAGTGTGTTCATGCAGTGCTGGAGAAACAGAGAAAAAGTTATGGATATAATGGAAGAGACATGCGGAAGCAGAGTAATCATTTCTGGTAATGTCATAGGCGGTGTAAGAAGGGATATATCCAAGGAAATGCTTCTCAAGGTTTCTATTATAGCTGATGAAATAAAGGAAGATATGAAGCAGCTTGAACCTGTATTTTTTAATGACTATACTGTTAAGCACAGGCTGGTGGGAGTAGGCGTAT
The DNA here is from genome assembly GCA_026414765.1 of Clostridia bacterium. Lineage (NCBI taxonomy): Bacteria > Bacillati > Bacillota > Clostridia > Clostridia bacterium. The sequence continues at coordinate 269,100 of JAOAIJ010000016.1, forward strand.
TGACTAAGGAAGATGCGTTTACACTCGGTGCACTGGGGCCGATGGCTAGAGGAAGTGGTATAAAACAGGATTTAAGGTCAACTGGATATGCAGCTTATGGAGAACTGGACTTTGAACCTGTTGTTGAAACTGATGGAGATTGCTATGCAAGAACTATGGTAAGATTAAAGGAAATATATCAGTCGGTCAAACTCATAAAACAGGCTATAGTGAGTATTCCGGACGGAGAGATAAATGTTGCGGTAAAAGGAAATCCTAATGGAGAAGTTGTATCAAGAGTTGAGCAGCCAAGAGGGGAAGTCCTTTATTACATGAGGGGTAACGGCACAAAGAATCTCGACAGATTAAGACTTCGTACTCCTACCTTTGCAAATATTCCGACATTGTTAAAGATGCTTCCGGGAAGTCAGCTTGCTGATGTGCCTGTGTTGATACTGACTATAGATCCTTGCATAAGCTGTACCGAGCGTTAAAGTAAGAATCGTGAAAAGCTTCGTATTACTGTGTCAGCCATCACCTTCAAAATGCTCATTTATCATGTATAAACTCCGCTTTTGAAGGCTTGGCTTCCTTGTACTACTTGATTCTGACGATTCATAAAAAGGTGATTATATAAATAAAACCGTTACTACTATACGTACTGACACTGGTTTGTGAGTGGGTATAAGGGCAGGGGTGGAAAAGTGGAGGTGGAAATTCATGTTTGATATGATTGGCAATATATTCAAGAATTTGGCATCCAAACCCGCAACAAGAAAGTATCCCTATGAAAAGAGGGAGCCTTTCAAGGAAAGCAGGGGAAGGGTCAAGGGTGTAGATATAGATGTTTGCATTTTCTGCGGTATCTGCGGAAGAAAATGCCCTGCTGATGCAATCAAGGTAAATAAAAATGAAAAGTCATGGGAGATTGATCCCTTCAAGTGTGTAGTATGCGGCGTCTGTTCTGAAGTATGCCCTAAGAAGTGTCTGTATATGGGTGAAGAGTATACCGCTTCATCGTATAAAAAGGAAAACGTAAAGCTGGTACAACAGCCTAAGCCGGCGGAGACACCTGCACAGGCGAATACACAGGATCAGCAATAAGCAGCAAGTGACGCGAGGGTTAAACCCCTCGCTGTTTTTTATTGTCCAGGAGAGTTCATTTATTGTGCATATTAGTAGTTCTAGAAATGCTTGCAAAGGAAGCTTCTGTGGGGTAGTGCATAATACTCCTGGGATAATAGGAGTTTGAGTTGTAAACAAAAGTGGCGTTGGCAACTTCTGTTATTAAGTATAGTTTTAGGCGGGGTGGTAAGTAATATGCATGAATACGCAGTTACAAAAAGTCTTGTGAATATTGTTGAAGAAGAGGCCAAAAAGGCCGGTGCCGGCAAGGTTACAGAGATTAAACTCGTGATAGGCGATCTCTCAACTATTATTGATGAGTCCGTTCAGATGTATTTTGATATAATAAGTGAAGGTACTGTTGCTCAAGGTGCCAGACTGATTTTTAGAAGAGTGCCGGCAGAATTTCAATGTAAATCCTGTGGCTGTGTATATAATAAACCTGAGAAAGGCTTTGAGTGTCCCGGATGTGGCAGTGTGGGCATTCCAACAGGAAAAGGAAAAGAATTTTACATTGAGAGTCTGGAGGTTGAGTAGCAAAAAATACGGGTAATAATAAATTGTTATTAAAGGATTAATGGCAAGTATCGGACAGTCAGGTGAGGAGGGTGAAACCATGATTTTTATTGATTTGATGGGAATAATCGGTACAGCAGCTTTTTCTGTATCCGGTGTTCTGGTTGGAATAAAAAACCGTCTGGATCTGTTTGGGTTATTTGTACTTGCGATTATTACGGCTTCGGGAGGCGGGCTGATACGTGATGTCATTATAAGTGATGATATGCCGGTATTTTTTACTGAGTCTCAATATCTCATTACTATAATAATATCAATGATTGCCACCTTTTTCAGCATAAAGTATATAAAAAGACTGATGTACATAATAAAGGTTTTCGATGCTATAGGCTTAGGGGTATTCACTGTAATAGCAGCGTATAGGTGCATGCTTCTGGGCATGCCTGTAATAGGAGTGGTGTTCATAGCCGCATTGACGGGAATAGGCGGAGGTATCATAAGGGATATTCTTGTAAATGAAGTCCCCCTTGTCTTTAGAAGCGAAATATATGCTTTAGCATCGATCCTTGGAGCATTAATGTTTTACGGACTTTATCATATAATAGAAGTTAATTTGAATGTATATATTTGTATATTCACAATTTTTACAATAAGAATGGCAGCGGTGCATTATAATCTGAATCTGCCTGTTATAAAGCCAAAAGATGAGGATTAGACAGCAATATAGTCCGGGAGAAAGAATTAGTGACATTTACAGAGCAATAACGTTCAGGAGGTACATATGGAAATAAAAATTATGAAGAATATACTTGATGCAAATGACAAGCTTGCAGGTGATAACAGGTCCCTGTTTAATCAAAGGGGAATAATTGCTGTAAATGTGATGGCATCACCGGGAGCAGGAAAAACCAGTATCATTTTAAGAGTGATCGAAGGGCTGAAAGGCGAAGTTGGTGTCAGTGTCATTGAAGGAGATATTGCTTCAAGTATTGATGCAGAAAAGATTGATAAGCTTGGTATACCGGTAGTCCAGATAAATACAGGCGGGGGCTGTCACCTGGATGCAAATATGATAAGATCTGTCGTTGAAGACCTTAAGCCACAGGATAATTCTATCATATTCATTGAGAATGTAGGCAATCTGGTCTGTCCTTCAGCGTTTGACCTTGGAGAAGGGATAAGGCTGGTCATAGCAAGTGTCCCAGAGGGGCATGATAAACCTTTTAAATACACATCTATGTTTGAGGCAGCAGATGTAATCATCCTTAACAAGATGGACTTAATGCCTTATATAGATTTTGACAGGGACAGCTTTTACAAAGGAATCAGAGCATTGAATGAAAAGGCGCCGGTTTTTGAGATATCCTGCAGGACCGGTGAAGGTGTCGGAGAGTTTGTAAGTTGGCTGAAGGGCCTACAGAAATAGAGCAGTGAAAATGGTCACTGCTCCTTTTTTCTGACAGTTTATTGTATTATTAATATCATTCTGGTAAAATCAAATGTTACAGAGTACCTGCGGAAAAACTGGTGAGAGACTATTCCGTCAATGCGGAATCCGACAGTGTCCCCTATGTAAGGATTTTTTCTCATGACCATTCCGGGAACATTTTTTTCTGAAATAGTGTTTTCTCCTGTTCCCAGCGTCAAGCAATCAACTGTTATATCCACTCCTTCTACTTTACCGCCACCACCCATGCTTTCAACGGCTTTGGACCAGTCTGCCCTGATCCCTGTTTTTTTAATTGTTGCTTCCGTTGCCAGAAAGCCACCCCCTGCCATGCCGGTATCAACAAAGAAGTTCATTGGGCCTAAGTTGTTTACGGTTCCCTGGGTAATAATAACATGCATATCTATCAAGTTAATGGGAAACACTTTCGCTTTTCCTTCTAAGACCAGGGTATCCAAGCTTTTGGAGTTTTCGGTCCTGTTACGTGCCAGTATCAAAGATCCGTTGGAATAATCAAAGGTACTGATGAACTGTGATAAAATGCGTGTACCCAAGATGCCGTCTATCTTTAATCCATCAAAAATTGATGAGAATTCATCGGTTTTCATGGTATTTATAGGAATATTCCTGATTTTAAAATCTCCTATTGATACTGAATTAATCTTACCCAAGCCGGTTTTTGCTTTTGCCCCTCCGACATATTCACTTTCTATTGTACCGGATATCGTGGCCCCGATCCTTTCAGCCAGCTGCGTATTCAAGATAAGTTCAGCACCCCCTGTATCCAAAATAAAATAAAGGGGCTCATTGTCATTGACCGAAACCTGAATTACCGGTAACGGATCTGTTCTGATGAAGTCAATTCTGGATTCCTCCGGACCCTCAATTATGTACGCTTCATCATCCTCAAAAAGTTTAGCCTGACTTTCCAGCGCTTTTAGTTGTTTGAATGAGCCGAGCGCTATAGGGCCTGCTGCCTTTTTAAATTGCTCGGCAGCCTTTTTAAAATCATTTTTCCGATAATAGGTCATAGCTAACTTAAAGTCCAGTTCGGCAGTAAATGGCCAGAAACTCTGATACCAGGGAATATTATGTAAGGCACTTTTTAACATTTTCTCTGCTTCTTCGGTCTTATTATTCCAAAGTGCTAATATCCCAAGGCGCCCTAACAGGATAACGTTGTCCGGTGTCATCTCTCTTATCTCCTTATAAGCTGCCTCTGCCTCTGTGAGTCTTCCGTGGCGGAATAATTCATCAGCGGCATTCAGTTTTGCCTTTACTTCAGGAGATGATTTCTGTCCTCTAAGTAAAACTATGACTATGAGCAAGAAAATGATCGCTATAAATAAAAATATCATAAACTCCCTATACTTCCTTTCCCGGACTTTTTATATTCTTTGTCAGCCTGATAGTGGGTTCATCCCCTGAAGGGCATGAATCAACTTCATTAGGGTAAAGACTAAGATTGATACTATAAAGAGTACCTTCAGCTGAGCTGCACTCTCTGAATTCCTCCACTAGCCGCTCCAGTTTTTGTATGAATTTTGCTGCAGTATCATGGCTTATTCTTACAGACTCCAGTAAAGCAATCATCTCCAACTCTGGGCGTTTTTTTATAGTACTTATGGCAGTAGCCAGGTCGCTTTTCAAAATTGAAAGTGCTAAAGCCTTTTTATCCAAATTTCCTTCTTGCTCTGTATTGACAATAAAATTGTACGCAATAGACCTATAGTACTTTTCTATATTTCTGCCTGTATCTTTCTTTTCTACAAGGCAAATCAACCCGGCCCTTTCCAATAGCTTAAAATGGTGGGTTATATTCGCAGGATGTACACCCAACTCTTTCGCAATGCTTGATATTGTACGGCTTTCTTTGGACAGCAACTGCAACAGTATTATTCTTGTAGGGTGGACATAAGCTTTTATCTGGTTGTTATCTCTCAATATATGAGTTTGCTTAATTATAAGATTATTTTTATACATATTTCTAATGTTAGAATAATTTCTAATGAAAGTCAATACGGATTAGGGAGTTTTTTTCGATATATATTTCTCGCAAAAGTAGGTGACGGAATTGGACTGAATAAAGAATCCAGCTATAAATAAGCTGGATAAGCCGGCAGTGTCCTGCAATTATTCAGCAAAAAATCAGTGAAATGTCAGTAATCTTTCATAAATAATTCACTCCATTGGGTGGAGAATTATGTAAGATTACATGTGTGAGATGCATTCTATTTCTACTACATTATTTGCTAGGGACAAGTTAGTTTTTTATACGTATGACAGGAGTGCTATTTGTAATATGAAATACTCCGATTGTATTTGAAAAGGGTGGTCAAAATGAATGAAAAAACCTTGGAGATTAGTGATTTTTTATTATTCAAAAGTGTAATTCAGTATGCTAAATTCTATAAAGTAAGATTTTCATTAGCCATCTTCTGTTTGTTGGCATCAGTGGGTCTAGGCTTAATTCAGCCATTGATATGGGGGAAGTTGGTAACAAACCTGTTTACCAACAACTATTATTCAGCACTACTTAACATAATAAAAATCACAGCAATTTATATATCGCTGTCTGTAATCACATTTTATCAGTCGTACCTGATAACCTACTTGACTAATAATATTGTATTTAAAATGAAATGTGACATTTATAAAAGAATACTTAGTCTTGAAATGCAGTTATTCGATGAAATGCGCGTGGGTGACTTCATTTCGCGCTTGAACGGAGATATTGCAGTTATCGCCAATTTTATCACTAATCAGTGTCTGAATACCTTAATTGACATATTGAAAGTTGCAACCATAGGGTTTATTGTCTTCCGGATTAATGCACTTTTATCTGTTGTAATAGTAGTCTTTCTTCCTTTATCATACTTAATATTTTTTAAATTCAGCAAACTGTTAAGAAAAAAGAGCAGAGACATTTCATCTTCAAACGATAACTATTTCAGCTATTTACAGCAATCTATTTCCGGTATAAGGGAAGTAAAAAGTCTTGGGATAAAAAATAAAAATTTCTCAATATTCGCGTTGCTTTCTGAAAGCATTAAAAATAAGAATATTGAGTTTTCAATGGTTAATAATTTATCTCAAACTTTATCCAGGGGAATAAACTTCCTGTCGGAAATCGCAATTATGGCACTGGGAGGGTTTCTGATATTTAAGAATTTGTTACCGATTGAATACTTTATTGCTTTTTTATCATATTTTAATCAGCTTTCCGGTTCATTAGCAAATTTATTCGGATTGAATGCAAGTATACAGCAAGCGTTAACATCCCTTGAAAGGATATTACACTTGAAAGAAAACACGTACTATTCCTCTGAAAGGTTTGGAATAAAGAATATCGGACACATTAAGGGTAATATAAAGTTTGAAAATGTGACTTTCCAATACAAGAATGGTATCCCTGTTCTTGATTCAGTATCTTTTGAAATACCTTCAGGAAGGAAAACTGCAATAGTTGGATCCAGTGGTTCCGGCAAAACTACGATTTTTAACCTGCTTCTAAGATTTTATGAACCCACAGCCGGGGATATTTTCGTAGATAACATAAAAATCGAAGAGTTTAGTGAGGAATCTTTAAGAGAACATATAGCAATTGTCAGGCAGGAACCTTTTTTGTTTAATCTTACTATAAAGGAAAACCTTTTGCTGGCAAATCCCTTGTCAACGGAAGAAGATATTGAGGAGGCATGCAAAGCCTCATGTATACATGAATATATATCTGGGTTGCCTGAAAAATATGAGACCATGATAGGTGAAAACGGAATAAACCTGTCTGTGGGTCAAAAGCAAAGGCTCGCAATAGCAAGAGTTTTGCTTAAAAAATCAAGTATAATACTCTTTGATGAAGCAACATCTTCTCTGGATAACGAATCACAACATTACATCAAGCAGATTATTGACAAGTTATCGAAAACCCATTCTGTAATTATTATTGCACATAGGTTAATCACAATTTCTGAGGCAGATGAAATTATTATTATTGAGGACAGAAAGATAGCTGGACGTGGTACTCATCCCGAGCTTATTAATGGAAACCCGGTTTATAGGAAGTTGTACGAAAAAGAGCTAAAGATCGAAAATGAAAAGAAGAAAGAGGCGGTATCGTATTAATAATAGTATAGAAAGACGTGTAAGGGTTGTAATAATTGATAGCGGTATAGATGCCGGCATATTAGGTTTATATGTAAATGATAAGGCATCAACTGCCTTCAGAATTAATGAAGAAGGATATATCACGGAAGTTAAGGATTTGAAAGCATGCCATATTCACGGCACGGTTATTGCGCTATTAATCAGGCATATATGTAAAAATGTTGAGTTTATCAGTATCAATATACTAAATGAAAGGCTGGTTTCAGATGCCAGAGTGCTTTTATGTGCATTTAAAAGAGCGGTGGAAATTAAGCCGGATATTGTCCACTTGAGCCTTGGGACAACAAAGTGGAAATATAGGTTTGCCCTAAATACAATCGTCAGGCATGCAAGGAAAAATAACATAATCGTTGTCGCTGCAGCAAATAACGAAGGGAAAAAATCCTATCCTGCATATTTGAGGGGGGTGATAGGAGTAAAAGCACGTGTGATGAAAGATAATAATCCTTTTGATTATCAAGATGGCTTTTTTTATGCACCATTAGATACCAAGGGAATAGAAGAGTTTGAGACGCTGGGTGTCAGTGATTATGCAACAGGTTCAAGCGTAGCAGCTGCATATATGACAGGATATATTGCTTCATTAATCTCTTCACGAAAAAAAATAGTATATTGCTCTGAAATAATTGGATTATTAAAGTCAAGTGACTTTAAAGATAGGGGGATATAGATGAATGGTAATAATAATATTAAAATGGGACAGTTGCAAAAATCATGGAAGGAGGGTGTAGCAAAAACAATTACATTTTGTGTAACTGAAGACTGTAATCTGGCTTGCAAGTATTGTTACATGACCGGTAAGAATTCTAAAAGGAAAATGACGTTTGAGATAGCTAAGAAAGCTGTAGATTATATACTTTCAAATAGAGATGTTTTTGATGAGGAAGCTGTCATATGGGATTTTATTGGAGGAGAGCCCTTTTTGGAAATTGATTTGATTGATAAGGTAAGTGACTATATAAAGCTTAAAATGTACGAGTTGAGTCACCCTTGGTTCGATAATTACATTTTCGGCTTTTCCACAAACGGCTTACTATACGACAACCCTAAGGTCCAGAAATATATTCTGAAAAATAGAGGCCATATTTCAATTGGCATAAGTATAGACGGTAATAAAATTAAACATGACCTGCAACGTATCAGGCTTGATGGCAGCGGATCATACGATGAAGTCATTCAGAAGGTTCCTCTTTGGCAGGAGCAGTTTCCCGGCTTTATGACCAAAGCTACATTTTCTCATGATGATTTGCCCTATCTTAAAGAAAGCATTATTAGCCTTTGGGAGAATGGAATCAAAACAATTGCTGCAAATGTAATTTATGAAGACGTTTGGCATGAAGGAGACGACGCGGTCTTTGAGGGACAGCTCCGGGAGCTTGCTGACCATATTTTGGAAAATGATCTGTGGAAGGAATATTCAGTAAGATTCTTTGATCCGAAAATTGGATTTCCGCTAACTGATGACCAATTAAAAAAGAATTGGTGTGGAGCCGGTAAAATGCTTGCAATCGATTGCGATGGAAAATTTTATCCTTGTATAAGATTTCTGGATTTTTCCTTGAATAACCGGGCTGGGGTATCTTTAGGAGATATTGAAAACGGAATAAATACTGATAAAATAAGGCCGTTTCTTGCATTGAATACAGTTTCTCAAAGCAGTGAGGAGTGCATAAAGTGTGATGTTGCAAAAGGCTGTGCATGGTGTACGGGAAACAATTATGATATGGCTGGCACCGATACGATATATGAAAGATCTACTTTTACTTGTAAAATGCATAAGGCGAATGTACGTGCGAATGAATATTTCTGGGACAAGTTCACGGAAGTTACAGGGGTGATATCGCCAAGAGAAGAATATAAACGGGAACTAGAGGCTGAAAAGTTTGAAGAGTCTGAAAACACAAGATTTTTGGTGTTTTTAACATCGGATGATGTCACGCCGCATTGCGCATACAGAAATTGGAACAGGACTAACAACAGAATGAGCCGAGGTTTGTTGGAAGAAGGTTTGAAGTTTGCTGAAGATAATGGATTTACCGCAATATTTCTGGGCGAAACCAACTGTCCTGGTGCTCCTGAATTCAATATAGTAAATTACAAGTCTCACCAGTTAAGTGAATATTCAATAATAACCTGCGATAATGAATCTTTTGTCCATGAAAGGACTTTTGAGAACTGTATTCTTCTAGTATCAAGAATGAATGTTGGAAGGTTGAGCAGCTTTGTAAAAGAATTACGTCCTTCAGTTGGCAGAATAAACGTTATACTTGAGGATATCGCAGATTGGAGTAAATTGGATATATCTGAGTATGAAGCCCAGTTGGATGTTTTAGTAGACTTCATATCTGAAACTTATAAAGATTCAAATCCTTTAGAGTTAAACATACTGACAGACAGCATGAATCTAAAATCAATGAGTAATTGTGATGCCGGCAATAATACCTACACACTCGCACCTAATGGGAAAATATACATGTGCCCGGCCTTTTACTTTGATAACCCGGATACTCATATTGGAGATCTTAAAAGCGGCATCAGTATAAAAAACAGCCAGCTTTTAAAAATAGAAAATGCGCCGATCTGTTCTGCTTGCGATGCTTACCACTGTACACGGTGTAAATTCCTAAACAAAAAATTAACAAACGAAATCAATACCCCATCAAAAATACAATGTGTTTTAAGCCACATTGAGAGAAATAAAGCAAGAGAATTGCAACAGAAACTAATAAAACAAAAAGTGGGTAGTTACGAAAGGTTGATAGAAGCAATTGAGTACCTTGACCCGCTTGAAAAAAATATATAAGTATAGGAGGCGTTATAGAGATGCTTAGAGAGAAAGTAGGATTTGTAACAGAAAATGAAAAAAGCTTGATTATGCAGCTTTATACTAAGAAAAAGGCTTTGGAGGAACTGTTTTTGACTTTGTGCAATCCCTCGTTAACTGAACTTAATAAAGATTCACTATATACAAAAATAGTGGATGATATGGGCAAAACAAAAACTGAATTTGATAAATGGTGGTCGGATATGTCGAGGAAGTATCAATGGAAATCATGTGAAAACAAACAATGGACAATCGACTTTGAAACATCCGAAATTTTTTTGATAGAAAAGCCAGGTATATGAAAACAGTAAGTTTTATAGCACAATAATGCCGGTAAAATAAATAAAAAAGGATTGGTGATTTTCATATGAAACATTTATATTCAAAAAAAATAAAAAAGCAAAATGATGACGTAATGGGGTATTTCTGTTGGTTTAGTTGTTCGGGCGGGTGCTATGGCTGTACTTCGTCCTGTGGAGGGTGTAATGGCTCATGTTCAGTAAGTTGTCAGCCAACCTGTGGTTCTGTTGATCAAGCAGTCCACTATCCGGGGTAACTATAAATAAATTATTTGTAAAGGGAAATTAGTTTTTTTAGGTAACTATTACTACATATTGCTGGCATTTATTGTGCTATATTTTTTTGTAATATATCTCAAACCATTGTTTACTTTCTTAGGGCATCCAATGGTTTGAGGGCAGTCACCCCTTCACAAAAATGATGTGTAGAAGCCTATCTGTTTCTATTTTACACACCTGTGGGATGTTTGTGAAGGGAGAATTCTGAAAGAGGGGCAGGGATTATTTCTATTATCCCAAAAACAAATATATTTTAGGAGGTCGAACAATGAAGAAACTATCTTTATTTTTGATTTTTGTATTTATGTTATCTATTTTTAGCGGTACTCAGATGTTTGCAGCACAAAATACTGAAAACCCACAGGTTACCTATAGTAAGGAAGAACTTGAAAAAAAGAAGAGAACTACTCTGCCTGACAAGAGTAGAGATAAGAAGAATAATGAAGTAAGCCGTGAAGTTACAGTACTGCTTGCTGACAGTTATGAGCCGAATAATTCAATATCTGCAGCAAAGCCAATAAGCAACAATAATACTATTTATCCTACTATTGATACTTCTTCAGACGTGGATTATTTTACATTTACAATCTCTTCTACAGCAAATGCGGTAATTTCAATGACTCCTCCGTCTGACAAGGATTATGATTTGAAGCTGTATAATTCATCCGGTACGGAAGTTGGAAGCTCGACTAACGGTACCGGTACAACAGACAGTATAACCAACACAAGTCTTCCCTCCGGTACCTACTATATATATGTTTACGGTTATAGCGGAGCATACTCTGAAACGTCGTATAGCCTTAGATTAAGCTATACAGGCGGTGGTGGTTCAGGAGATGATTATGGGAATGATTTCAGTTCGGCATACAGCTTATCTGTTTCTGCCGGAACTACTACCTCCCGTTCAGGCAGTATAGAAAGTACCGGTGATGCTGATTTCTTTAAGTTTACAGCTCCAAGCTCCGGAACATATACAATTTACTCCACAGGCAGTACTGACACCTATGGACATTTATACAACAGCAGCCAGTCTGAACTCGCTTCAAATGATGATAATAGTGCGTCAAACTTTTTAATTTCATACTCGCTTACCGCAGGACAGCTATATTATGTGAAGGTCAGGCACTACAGCAGTTCAGGAACAGGTGAATATACCCTTAATATTACTGCCCCGATCCCTGTAGCTAACGCATACAGTAATATAGCGAAGCTCCTTTATGTAGGATATGCAAATACACGTAATGGTACCAGCAAATATGCAAGTTATACTGACTCTGATCTGGACAGCATTTTGAACTCTCCTACATTGGGTACAAATGAATTTGTAATAACTGGCGGTGATTGTGGATATGGATTCAAACAGTGTGTAGCAATGACTGATATCAATTCTCTGACAACATCAGGTACTACAGCGTACAACTACTGTGGAACAACGGACTCAGCTTCACTTAATACAATAAAAAATGAGGCTGTCAATGTATATAATAGTATCGACAGTTATAGGACACTAGAAAGCTTTGCAGATGATCAGATTACTTTGGCTAATAGGATCTGGGCAAAGAACCCGAATGCAAAAGTATGGTTTTCTTTCCCGGTTATTCCGCATACAACCTTTGCATACCTGTATACTTCACAATGTAGGACAAAAATTGTAGATCGCATAAAGGACAGTATAAGCAGCACCAACTGGTCAAATAATGTCCTTGGATTTTACTATGGTACAGAATCTCCAACACAATGGTATACAAAATTTAATACATCGAATACTACTGATTTCAATAACCCGGTAGTAAACAATATGAATGGTCTTTCCTCATATGTACATGGATTTAGTAAGAAAATGTTATGGATACCTTATTACAGGGATGGGTCAAGTACAAGTACTTCCGATCTTCCAAGGCGTCTAGCATATATTTCATGCAGAACAAATATATTTGATTATGTAGATTTGCAGCCAAGCTATTACTTTAATTCTGCTCTAACAAATAACCTTAACCTTGTAAAAATCTGTGTCCAAAATAACACTATTGTTAACTCAAGTGGTAATGCTATAGTTTCAAAAACATCCAGCACACAAATAGGCTGCGAAATGGAAATCGATACGGATATTAACTCTGATTCATCGGCTCTATCCAGGTACAATCAATATGTTTCAGCTTTCTCTAGCTATAGAGGCAGCAAACATATCTCTTTTTACTGTTCAGAAAGGAACTCATTAATAAATACAAATGTGTTTAATACTGTAAGATCATTTGTAACATACTAATAAAATACTTGAATGGATACGGCAAATTATTATATTCATTCCCAATTATATAAGGAGGTACGAATAATATTTAAGGTTCCAGGATAGTTAATGCGTATTATGCAGTTACAAATAAGAGTTTCTAAATTTTTAGTATATTTGTGGCAGGAGTCAATGAATGACAACTGTCATTTTTTTGTTTTTTATTATACTCCTTATTGACTAGGTGGTCAATAAGGGGTATAATAAAAATAGTTGTTGACCACCTAGTCAATAATTGTAAAGACTAAACAGATAATGTACTTGCAAGGAGGTTGAAATTATGAATATCATAGAAATTAAGAACTTGAACAAGTCCTATGGTAAAGCCAGAGGTATAATAGATGTCAGCTTTGAGATACCTCAGGGTGAAATCTTCGGATTCATTGGCCCTAACGGGGCAGGAAAGTCAACGACTATAAGAACTTTGCTGGCGCTGATTTATCCCAACAGCGGAAGTGCTAAAATATTCGGTATGGACTGTATAAAGGATTCAGCCAAAATAAAAAGGGAAATCGGGTATCTGCCGTCTGAGGTAAATTATTATGATGATATGAAGATAAAAGACCTCCTCTATTATTCGGCAAAATTCTATAAAAAGGATTGCAGCAAAAGAATTAAGGAATTAAGTGATACATTTGAGCTGGACATGAACAAAAAGGTGGATGAGTTATCCTTCGGAAACAAGAAAAAGGTTGCAATAATCCAGGCATTGCTGCATGAGCCGAAGCTGCTGATTCTTGATGAGCCTACGGGAGGGCTTGACCCACTGATGCAAAACAAGTTCTTTGATGTACTTAAGGAAGAGAACCAAAAAGGGGTGACAATCTTTTTTTCCTCACATATCCTGAGTGAAGTACAGAGGATGTGTGACAGGGTAGCCATAATAAAAGAGGGTAAAATCCTTAAAGTAGAAACTATAGACAAACTAACCGGAGATAAATTCAAGAAAATTAGGATAGATTTTAAGAACGGAGACAGAATCGAACTTCCCGGAATGATAAATGTTGAAACTAAGGGTAAGAGCATGGAGTTTGTATTTGGCGGAAAGATTGATGAGCTGGTTAAGAAACTTGCCGGGGTGCATGTAGAGAATCTTTGGATAGAAGAACCTTCACTTGAAGAGATTTTTATGCATTATTATGAATCAGGAAATAGCAAGTAGTATTGAGGAGGGATGAAAAATGACTATATTTTTTAGGGAAATAGCAAGAAACAGAAAACAATTTCTGGTATGGACAATTATACTTGTTTTGTCGAGCATAGGAATGATGGCTATGTATCCTACATTTGCCGATCAGGCAGGGGAATATAACGAGCTGATGAAAAAATTCCCCAAGGAGATGCTGGAAGCCCTTGGATTGGATCAGCTTAACATGGGATTGATACTTGATTATTTCGCGTATGTTTTTCTATATATAATACTTTTTGGTGGAGTATATGCCATGCTCCTAGGCTCAAGCATAATTTCCAAGGAAGAGAGTGAAAAGACTGTTGAGTTTCTTATGGCAAAGCCTGTAACAAGAAAGATGATAATAACATCCAAGGCAGCCTGTGTACTGTTTTATCTTGTCCTTTTCAATTTGATATTTGCCGTCGCAGATTATTTCATGTTTGAAGCTGTTAAAAAGGATGCCTATAGTATGAACATATTTCTACTGCTTCATTTCGGATTCTTTATGCTTCAACTGACATTTGCTGCTGTAGGTTTATTGATATCGGTGTTTGTAGTAAAGGCTAAATCATTATACCCTATCGTGTTTGGTGTTGTACTTGGAGCGTTTTTTCTTAACATTATATCAGCTATGTCAGATAAACTGGAAAACTTCAAGTATTTGTCACCGTTTAAATATGTCAGCCCCGCAGATATGGTTAAGAATGGTAAAATAGAAACAACATACCTTGTTATTATGGCTGTGGTAGTAATAATATCCGTAGCTTTAACCTATTTGTTCTACAACAGAAAAAATATTAGTGTGTAATGGGAGTGTATCGGATTGTACCGAAATTTTGAGAATCTGCCGGAGGACAAGAGGAATAAAATAATCAGCGTAAGCATAGAAGAATTCGCCCAAAATGGCTATGAGAAAGCTTCAACGAATTCTATCGTAAAAAAAGCTGGTATTTCCAAGGGAATCCTCTTCCACTACTTTGGTAACAAAAAAAGCCTATACCTGTATATACTTGATTATGTAATTGATTATTATATCAAGAAATTCAACAGCCAGTATGCTTTTTCTACCAGTGACGTATTTGAACGGCTTGTTGAACGTGCTAAAGAGAAAATGAAACTGGCATATGAAGATCCTGATATGTATAAGCTTGTGTTTGAAGCTTTTGCAAATACCCCGGATGATATTAAGCCGGAGGTACAGGGCAGATATGCTAAAATTATTGCCGAGCAAACCCCACTGGCTTTCAAGGATTTAGACTTTTCCAAGTTCCGCAAGGGTGTAGATCCCAAGAAAGCTATAGAATTAATTGTGCTTTCACTGGAGGCACTGGGGAATAAATATCTGAGTATGTATAAAAACAGGGGAATATGGACTTCGGAAGAAATGGAAAAGATGATGCAGGAATCTCTGGAGTATGTGGAGATGCTCAAATACGGAATATATGAAAGCGAGAAATGATATTATGCAAATAAAAGCTGTGTGAATCTTGATTCACACAGCTTTTATTTGCATGGACACAGTTGTCGGCAGGTCTGCTTCAGCTTGCTTAGTCCAAACAGAATCCGCCGTATCCAAAGTTTCACAGATATGCTCCAAGTCACTACACAAGCAAACCCTTTAACTAGCACAGTGTATTACCTTAAAGTCCTTATCAAATTGTTAGAATAAAGCTGTTGATGGTCACATAGGTTTTTATGTGGTCACTAGTATGGGAAGGCCGACTCTTTAGTGATATGGGGGGTATTTATGGGGAAATATATAGTAGGGGTATTAGCTATTTTATTGACATGTATTTACTCAGCGTGTTATATGTTATTTCTGAATATCCCTTGCATGTCCGCAATTAGCGAAAAGACAATCATAGGGGAAAGAACTGTAGAAGCAAATCTAGGTGAGAATGAAACAAATAGGCTTTACTCGGATAGGGAAACTGCCTTGCTGAACTTTATCAAGAAGAGAATGATGGGAAATGAGGGGCAGATATATACTAAAATAAAGCAGGGAGAAGCTTGCGGAGAAGTCCTTTCGGAATCTGTAGGGCTTTTGATGGAATATTGCATAGAAAAAAATAACAGAGTATTATTTGATAAAGAATTTGACTTTTTAAGGGAAAAATTGCTGGATGATAAAAACCTTATCAGATGGAAAGCTGCGAATAAGGAGGTAAATTGTAACGCAGCTATTGATGATTTCAGAATAGTAAGAGCTTTGCTGGATGCATACGATATATGGGGGGATAAGGTTTATCTGGATACGGCGGGATTTATTCAGGAGAGTATTTTTAAAAAGCAGGTAGAGGGTGAATGGCTTTTTGAGTTTTATGATTGGAAGTTGGGTAAAAGCAATAAAACCATACCATTGTGTTATCTGGATCTGTATACTCTGGGCAGGTTGAGGGAGTTTAATAAAGACTGGTCAAGGGTTGCGGATTTTGGAGAACGGATCATCAGCGAAGGCAAGCCTGATTCTGAAATACCTATATACTACAAATATTATGATTACGAAACAAAGAGGTACTTCCTTGATGAGGAATATGTAAAAAGCAAGGCTGTTTGCCTTACTTATACTTTATACACTGTCATGCATATGTCGGAAATTAACGGGGATACGGAAATGTTTACAAACTGGCTGAAAAAGGAAATGGGAACCGGGAGGCTATATGCCTGGTATGACCCACAAACCGGAACCCCTGCAAACGATATCGAAAGTACGGCAGTCTATGCCTTGGCGGCAGTATATGCAAAAAAAACGGGTGAGGGTGAACTTTATCATAGGTTGATTGATCGTATGATGGCCTTCAGGGTAAATGATAAAAAATCACCGGATTATGGAGGCTTCGGAAATGAGGATACCGGGGAATGCTATTCCTTCGACAACCTCACCGCCTTATGGGCTTTGGCATTGGAGTGAATAAATAACTGGAGCCGCCCGGCACTTCTCTTCAATACCTGATCAGTTTTCTCCCCAGCAGGAATGAAGGCTTGAGTAAAGCAATCAACAATATGCCGGTAATTAGTGTAGATATTACTACCACAGTAAGATCAATAAGTCCTTTGCTGATAGAATAAGTTATTATCAAGCTGTTTACGGGGATGTTAAGAAAAACACCTGTTACTGTTCCCGGTGCATATCTCTTTAATACAATACTTGCTGCAAGGTGGGGCATTACTGCATTCAATATCATAGCCCCTGCATACCCGAAATATGCATACTTTATTATTTCCGATTGTGGGAAGAACAGGAATAAAGCTGTTATCAGGTATGCAGCTATTGTGTACAGAAGGACTGCAAAGTGAAATTCATCTTTTGTGACGGGTTTATGAAATTTTTTTGCGTACTTTGACCATTGGGGCAGCCAAAGTGCCTCTTCAATATTATGTAGTGTTATTGCTAAAGCAAAGAGTATAAAAATACTTGGTGAATCCATAGTGTGCCTCCTAACTATTCGATTGTTACTCCCTTAAGGGCATTGCCGCTGGGTATATTTTCTGGTGCTTGATTGCCGGCATATTGACTTGTAGCATTATTTACTGCTTTAATGATGCACTGATGGGCTGATTTTATCTTTTGTCCGGCATTTCCGGGCAATAAACCAATTATCAATCCTGACATTCTTAACTTACATGAAATCAGTTCTTTAACCAGTTTTTCATTCATTGTGAGCACCTCCAAAACGTATTTTCAACATCTCATTTTCAAATTTTGCCCCTTGTATAGCTAAGTTGAGCAGAGTGCGGGGCAGTACTATATTTCTTTTCACGTTTCCGACTTTTATTATCAACTCATCACCTTTTTGGTTTAGAGATATTTCCTTTTTATCGGTAAATGGCATATAGATGGTGAGTATGTATTCCTCACCGTCTCTTGTAACCTGCTGGGTTCTGCTGGTGTAGCTGATTGCAGTAGGGTCAGTTTCGTTAAAGACTTCCTTGCCCATTTTTTCCAGCATTTCGAGTCCAACTATCTCCCTTTCAAAGAGAGGAGCATAATAAATAGGTAGTGGAGAAAAGCTGTTAATAATGGTTTCTTTGTATTTTTTCTGTATATCCTTCCACACTTTGAAATAATTATCGGATACATTATCGGGGATTACTCTGTTTACTACTACTGCATCGATATTGTAATCGTAAAGATTCAGATAAGCGAAGCTTCGCTGAGCCTCCTTCACTACCATTTTTTCCGGGTTTACTACTATACGTACGCTTGTTATTTCCCTGTTTGAAAGTATTTCTCTCATTTCACTGAGTTGATGGAACAGGTTCTCTATTTCGTTGACCACGCTGTCTGATGGCATCGGGACACCCAGTAAGGATCCGGCTATAGGCCTGACGATCTTCAGCGCTTTTTTCTGAATGGGGAATAGTTTCTCCATCCACCATCTGAGTAAATCCGGATAACTTAGGAAAGCCAGTGTCTCACCGGTGGGAGCACAGTCAATTATGATTACATCGAAGGATTTTTCTTTATGATAACGTAATATTCTCAATAAACTAAGCAGGTCTTCGATGCCTGGAAATATTGACAGTTCTTCAGCTGTTATATCATTTACAGCCTTGGAAGTGAAAACGGTAGAAATAAACTCTTGTATTTTTCTCCAACCCTGCTCTGCTTCGTGAACGGAATCAATCTCCTGTGCCCAGAGATTCTCGCTGATCTGTAATGGCTCCGGTGAAAGCTTGATATCGAATGAATCGCCTAGACTGTGTGCCGGATCCGTGCTTACTACCAATGTTTTCAGACCTCTGCCTGCACTTTTTACTGCTGTAGCTGCGGCCACACTCGTTTTTCCTACGCCGCCCTTTCCTGTATATAGTATGATTCTCATATTTGTTACCTCCTTAGCTTAACTTATTTTGGTAGTTCAAAGAATACATTGCTTCGGATTTTGAATACTTCGGAACCCGAAATACTTGTCTGTTTAAAAGCCCATAAATGGGCCGGTAATATTTTACTCAATTTCGATCTTCTTAATTTTCTTTTCCTTTATTTCACCGGAAAGAATTGCTGCGTTCTTGCTTTCCAGCACTTTTACGAATTTGGCAAATACCTTTAGCAGAAGCTGCTTCTCTTCTCCTGTCAGAGAGGAATTTATCTCATTTATGTACTGCATGACGGTATCTTTAAACCGTGTAATCAGTTCTTCGCCTTTTGGTGTAAGCTTTATAGTAACGATGCGTCTGTCAGTTTCGCTTCTTTCACGCAGGATATAGCCGTTTTTTACTAACCTTTCCACGATGCCGGTGGCTGTACTCATAGGCACATTAATATAGTCGGCGACCTGGCTCATAATGATTTCTCCTTGTCTGTGTATAAGGAGCATCGCAAAAAGCTCGGTCTTTGAAAATGACATATCAAAGTCTATCCACTCTTCCGGATATAAAACCTTTTTAAGACTGTCTATCAATAGATCAAACATATTGTTGGCTTCTAACATTTAATTAGTTCCTCCATTGAATATTACGGCATACGAAATATTCTAAATAAATAATAATATATATAAAAAACATTGTCAATGAAATTTTTTCACTTTTAGAGAGCTTTATCTGATTTCAACCAGAGCCATTGTAATGTCATCGGGAATTTCAGCAGTAGTATCTATTCCTGCAAATTTACAAGCACTATCGGCAATATTGTTCAGGGTTTCACCAGAACCGGATGAGGCGTTTAATAGTATATCAAGTAGCCGTTTTTCTCCGTATTGTTCGTTAGTGTCGTTTTTTAATTCTACAATACCGTCGGTATATAGAAAAACTTTATCGCCGGATGTAAAATTTACGAATTTATCCGAATAATCCGGAGCAGTCATCCAGTTGCTTATCGGAATACCGGCAGATCGCAGGATTTCAAACTTTCCCTTGTTAAATAGTATCGGACAAACGTTATGCCCTGCATTAGAAAATCTGATTTTATTTTCCTTAAGGCTAAATATTGCATAAAAAACCGTAATATATAAATCCTGATCGAAATTACTGTTGTTAAACTCATTATAAAGTTCTTTGAGCACAGCCGCCGGAGATAACAGTTTCTTATTGATACTGGAACGCAAAAAGACTGTAAGCATTGAAGCGGGTACACCGTGTCCTGATACATCGGCTATATATACGCCTACATGGTCTTCATCTATTTTGAATATGTCTAAAAAGTCTCCCCCTATAGTTTCACAGGGCCTATATATGAACGAAAAGCTGATTTTATCCTCCGGAAAACTTTTTGGCAGAAGGCTGCACTGCAATTTTCTTGCTATGCGCAGGTCAGACTGGAGTTTATGGTTTTGTTCCGTTATTTTTTTCTGCAGCAGCTTCATTTGAGTGATATCTCTTAAAACTTCCACTACAGCTATTATTTCACCGTTCTGATCTTTTACCGGAGAACTCATAACAGAATATATCCTGTCTTTTATTGTTTCTTCCTTTTCATGTGATTGACCCTCAAAAAC
This sequence comes from Clostridia bacterium, assembly GCA_026414765.1. Taxonomy (NCBI): domain Bacteria; kingdom Bacillati; phylum Bacillota; class Clostridia; species Clostridia bacterium. The sequence continues at coordinate 289,628 of JAOAIJ010000016.1, forward strand.
TGTCCTTCGGGAAATACAGTTTTCACATGGAGCAGACCTTCCTATTGCTTTATAGCACTTTTCCCCTGTTTTCAGATTGTCAAGAGCTTCAGACATAGCTTTATTGATATATATTATATTGTCATTCCTGTCAAGAACCCTTACCCAATCAAACATTCCGTTAATTATGTCTTCTATGAGACTGCTGCCTTGGTTGCTATCAGGATTTGAAGGATTAATATTTGTAGTACCCATGTTACGACCTCGCGATACAAATAAAATACGTAATCAGGTCACGTTTTATATTAATAATAACAAAACTAAACAGTCATATCAACAAAACTAAACCGGGTAATATCAGAAAAAGTAATAAATAGGCATACTATGGTAATAATAATTATAGTAGGAATATAGAGCCGCTTAAATTTGTATTATACTACTTTTTGATAGGAGAAATATTATGTTTTTAAAAGCTCCGGTAAAGCAGCAGTACATAAATATGGAAAGTGCTCTGGCATTTAAAAACTTTACAGATGTCCTCCATGCAATAGTTGATAAAAGTGTGAGAAGCGGGTATAAATCCATCGTATTTGTATGTATTGGGACGGATAGGTCTACAGGTGATAGTTTGGGCCCTCTTATAGGCTATAAGATCAATAATATAAGACAAAAAAACGTATATGTATACGGAACTCTGGAAAACCCCGTGCATGCCAAGAATATTGATGAAATAATGAAAAGCATACATTTGCTTTATAATAAGCCTTTTGTTATAGCGATAGATGCATGTCTTGGTCGTATGGACCATGTAGGATACATAACCATAGGAGAGGGATCGATTAAGCCTGGGTCCGGAGTAAACAAGGATCTTGCACCGGTTGGGGACATGTATATTACGGGAATAGTTAATTTTGGCGGTTTTATGGACTTTCTGGTATTACAGAATACCCGGCTTAGTATAGTAATGAAAATGGCTGACTTAATATCGATGGGAATAAGATATGTGCTATGGAAGCTGAACAGTGACCCGGAGAGTCAGGAATTTTTTGAGGGTTTTATTGATAAATAGAAGAATTAATTTCAGATTAATACTATGAATAGAATTCCGGATATAATCGGACATAACTTAAAAATACTTTTTATTGGGTATAATCCCGGTCTTAAATCGGCTGAAACGGGGCATCATTATGCTTCACCGAGTAACAGGTTTTGGAAACTTTTATTTGAATCCGGTATTACACCTTACAGATTCAAGCCGGAAGAAGATGTGAAACTTCTTGATCTGGGATATGGTTCAACAAATATTGTTTCAAGACCGACCAGAGGAGCAGCTGAATTGAAGTCAGAAGAATTCAGGGAAGGAGCTGTTGTACTAAAAGAACTCCTTGCAAAATACAAACCTGTTATTGCGTGTTATGTCGGTATGGGAGTGTATAAAAGGTTTTCCGGTAGACAGCGGGTAGGATATGGCCTGCAGAAGGATAGTATTGTAGAAGGAGTAAGAGATTATGTATGCCCTTCGCCTAGCGGTTTAAATCGTATGCCTTACAGCACTCAACTTGAGTATTTCAGAGATATGAAATCTGTTTCTGAATAAATACCTCTTATAATGCATTTTTCCTCCTGATAAAAATTTCTTTTTATAAAATCAGACTTTTCTTTATTCAATTCTTATAATATTATAGAAAATAAATTTGGGAGGATTTTATATGAAAAGAAATAATATAGTTATAGGGGTAATATTTGTTGTTCTTGGTCTATTGTTTCTGATAAACAATACAGGACTTATAAGAATAGATATCGATTTTTTTGATATAGGTTTTCTGTTTGCGAAGTTCTGGCCTGCAATGTTTTTGATAATTCCGGGTCTTGCAATGCACTCCATATTTTTCTCAGGTAAAAACAAGGATGCGGGTATACTGGTACCCGGCGGTATCCTGCTATTTACGGGTCTGACTTGCCAGGTTTCCATGCTCTTTAATGTATGGGGGATAACATGGCCGGGATTTATACTTGCAGTAGCTATAGGACTTTTTGAACTCTATCTTTTCGGAAGCAGAAACAAAGGACTTTTGATACCTGTTGGCATACTTACCGTTTTATCTGTTATCTTCTTTGACGCATTCACATTCAGATGGCTGCATATATTTGATTTGAAAGAAATACTCATAGGTGCGTTCTTGATAATATTAGGGGCTTCAATAATATTTAAGAACCGCAGAAATAAAAATGAATTCTAGTAACGTATAGGTTGCATGGGTAGGATAAAATCCTGCCCATGTTTTTTTGTGCATTAATATGACGATTCATACTGCATAGCGCCAAAAGATTCCTATGACGGTATTAATATATGAAAGCTTTTTCTTCGTAAGTATACTTACAAGTCTCATATTTGGCACATAAGGCCGAAATGACACAGCATAACTTACAGCACCATATAATACAATAGTATTGTAAATGCTGAAAACTGGCAGGTGCTGAACGATGGACAATGATGCGATGATAAGGGAGAAGCTTGAATTCCTTAAGAATTATACATATGAGGAGTTAAAGAGACTGAAGCTCAAAATACTTGAGAAGGATACGTCGGATGAAAGTATAACTTTTTCTGATAACGGAATTGTTAGCGGTGACAGTAACTGTCATATAGGAAAGGGCCTGTCAATGCAAAGAAGTAATCTATTAACCCATAAAAAGGCTTATAAGAAAAGTTACCGAAATAATGTATATAGAAAATACAAGGGCTTTAAAATAAAATTTTTGTTATAGACATACAGGAAATGGGTAATATACATTGTGTATGAAAACAATATAAAACAATTAGTGTACTTAATGTTTTCATAATCAGAAAAAAAGAAGCATATTAAAGGAGCTGAAGTGTAATGGATAAGTACATATGTACTGCGTGTGGTTATGAATACGATCCAGAAAAGGGTGACCCTGACAGTGGCATAGCACCCGGAACTGCTTTTGCAGATATTCCTGAGGATTGGGTGTGTCCCATTTGCGGTGTAGGCAAAGATATGTTTGAAAAAGCATGATATGAAAATATGATAATTCGATTGAAGTTTTCAAAATATTTGGGCATCAGTTGATGGAACAGCCATGAGGGCCGTAGGTGGCCTGCGTGGCTGTTGCTTTATCAGCTGTTGAAAAGCATTAATCGGATGGTACAGCTTCCAGAAGAGCTTTGTCAACCCATTTGATGGTGTGTTCGTCGATGAATAATAGAACCTCATCTCCGAAACATACAAGAATAATGGCATCACTATTATGAAACTTAACCTTATGACCCAGACTTAGCATCACTATCACTCCATTCCGTTGGAATAACCTTAAATCCGTTTAAGGTATACTGATGACATGGAACATTTATATGTCTATTATTAATATCGTCATTTCAAGGATTTTCTTAACAATAACAATAAAATTTCTATCAAATGGGATAATGGAATACTGATAGAAGGTGATTTTTAAAAATGCAAGTTTCAACTTTGCTACTTGCATTTTTGTTGAAAAAAATATTGCATAATTATTTTGTTATGCTATAATATTAGTTATTAAATATATATTTCTATTTCTTATAGAACAATGGCGTTCTCAAACAAGGTCTGTTGGCCTGGCTTGAGTGCGCTTTTTTGATGTCGCTAAATATATTGATGGTTTCAAAGAGATAAATATGATTAAAGGAGTGTTATTTATGCCGAGATACTCAAAGGAAGACATTCTGAGGATAGTCAGGGAGCAGGACGTTAAGTTCATACGTTTGCAATTTACGGATATTTTCGGTATTTTAAAGAATGTGGCGATTACTGTAGAGCAGCTTGAAAAAGCCTTGGACAACAAGTGCATGTTTGACGGATCATCAATCGAAGGTTTTGTCAGAATAGAAGAGTCTGATATGTATCTCCGTCCTGATACAAATACTTTTGTTATTTTTCCGTGGAGACCACAGACAGGGAAAGTTGCAAGATTGATCTGTGATGTTTACAATCCGGATGGAACACCCTTTGAAGGAGATCCCAGGTATATTCTCAAAAAGGCTTTAAATAAAGCGTATGATATGGGATATGAAACACTGAATGTAGGACCTGAGTGTGAATTCTTTTTATTCATTACTGACAGCGAGGGCAATCCGACTACGGTTACCCATGATAATGCTGGCTACTTTGATCTTGGGCCTGTAGATCTGGGGGAGAACGCCAGAAGAGATATGTGTATGGCTTTGGAAGAGATGGGATTTGAAATAGAGGCTTCTCATCATGAGGTTGCACCGGGGCAGCATGAAATCGACTTTAAATACAGTGATGCTTTAAGCACTGCAGACGCCATACTGACATTCAAACTGGTAGTAAAAACAATAGCACAAAGGCATGGATTGCATGCTACGTTTATGCCAAAGCCCTTGTTCGGAATTAATGGCTCCGGTATGCATACAAATGTTTCTCTGTTTAAGAATGGTAAGAATGTTTTTGATGATGAAAAAGATCCTTTACAATTGAGTAAAGAAGCATACTGGTTTATCGGCGGACTTATGAAAAATATGAGATCTATAGCAGCGATAACCAACCCTATAGTAAATTCATATAAAAGGCTTGTACCCGGTTATGAAGCACCTGTATATATAGCATGGTCCGCAAGGAATAGAAGTCCGCTTATAAGGATACCGGCAGCAAGGGGAGCTTCTACTAGAGTAGAGCTGAGATGTCCTGATCCGACATGCAACCCGTATTTGGCTTTAGCAGCGATTTTGACGGCGGGGCTTGATGGTATTGAAAACAAGATACAACCTCCCGCTTCCACTGACAAAAATATTTTTCAGATGAGTCAAGACCAAAGGAAATCAGAAGGGATTGAATCACTGCCAGGCAGCTTGAAGGAAGCAATAGATGAGCTTGAAGGCAGTAGCCTCGCTAAGGAAATACTCGGTGAGCATATATTTGAAAAGTACATTGAGGCAAAGCGTGGGGAATGGGATGAGTATAAAACTAAAATAAGCAGTTGGGAAATAGAGCAGTATTTGACCAAATATTAATTAACAGAGGCGGATAATCTGACGGGTTAGTAATAAATCTTTAACCTTGATATAGAAGCTTATGGATATAGTTCCAGTGCAGCAACGATGCGGCCGAACCCTTGGGTTCGGCTGTCTTTTTAAATGCATACAAAATGGATTATATTGCCAGACAACTGGTTTAATTGGTATTTTACGGGTATATTAAATGATACTGGGGTGTTAACATGGAATCAGCGAGGATATTGTTAGCCATGAGCAATGACGCGTCAATTAGTAAATTGAGAGTCATTTTGGTTGAAAATGGATATACGGTTGTAGACCAGGCCAAAGACGGGAATGAATGTTTGAGGAAAATACGCGCTCTCAAACCTGATCTGGTAATACTAGATTACGGACTTCCCCTGATGAATGGCTTTGAGGTTTCAAAAGTTGTCATAGAAGACAAGGTCTGTGACATAATCCTTATTATTTCACCTGCACAGGAAGGGCTTATAAGTAATATCAAATCAGAGAATAATTTTGTTTGTATGTCCAAACCCTTGAATAAACCCAGTCTGATAAATACAATAGACTTAATGGTGAAAAATAAGAGAAGAATAAGAGAACTGGAGCAGGAAATTGAGACGTTGAAAGCCAGCCTGGATACCCGTAAAGAGGTTGAGAAGGCAAAGGGGTTGCTGATGAAGCATTTGAGCCTTTCAGAGGCTGAAGCTTTTAAGAGGATTCAGCGTCAGAGTATGGACAGGGGGATTCCTATGAAAGAAATTGCAAAAGCTATTATTCTTGCATATGATATTTAACTTTACTTAATTTACCGTGTACTGATAAAAGTACTACTTAGAAAAAATAGTTTTTTTCATGCTAAAATACACACACAAATAAAAACAGCATTATAATAATTTATAATGCTGTTTTTATTTGGAGGTTTTTATGAGTAAGTACAGACCGCTGATAGGAATAACTTCAGGGTATGACTATGAGAAAGATACTATGTTTGTAAAAAACGGTTATTATGCAGCAGTAATTAAAGCCGGAGGGGTAGCTGTCGCAATTCCGCCCGTAGATGATGAAAGGGTATTGGATGAGGTTATGTGCAAGTGTGATGGTTTTATTCTTTCAGGTGGGCCTGATCTGGATGCGGTTCATTTTAATGAGAGCAACATGCCTTATAACGGAGAGATATCCCCTTGCAGGGATAGGGTAGAATTGTATATTGCAGGAAAGGCTGTAGAATCAGATTTACCTTTGCTGGGGATATGCAGGGGTATACAGGTTATGAATGTAGCTTTGGGGGGAACAATATATCAGGATATTTACTCGCAGATAAATTGCAGGGAGCTCGTAAGACACTCGCAGAATGCTCCCAAATGGTATCCTACTCATGAAATAAATATTGAGCAGGATACCTTGATAAGCAAAATTTTCGGCAACACCTGTGCCAGGGTAAATTCCTTTCATCACCAGGCTGTCAGGGAGTTGGGGTGTGGGTTTGCAGTAACTTCCAGAGCTGAGGACGGAATCATCGAATCAATCGAAAATACTGATAAAAGATTTGCAGTAGGTATTCAGTGGCATGCCGAGCTGATGTGGGAAAAGGATGATAAACATCTGAATCTGTTCAGGGAGTTCATTGAATGTTGTAAATGAGAATATATGTAACGCTTATGGGTTGTTTAAAATAAATATTTTTTGTAAACTATTTATAGCAAGGTGAATCTTAAGATGAAAGAGCGGAATCATCCCTGCATTTCATAAGGAGGACAGGATTGATATGGATAACTTAATAAATAAACTCAAGAGTACGGTAGACAAGCTTCCACAACCGGTAGAAGCTACTCTGAAAGTACTTGGGATATTCATACTTGCTTTGATAGTTGTGAAGCTGGGTAGTTTCATAATCCGGAAGTTGTTTAAGAAACAGAGGCTATCAAAGTATGGAATAAATGATAAAAAGCTGAATACTATGGCTTCTCTGATAGTCAGTATTTTCAGATATACAGTATATTTGATTGCTATAGTCACTATCCTGTCGGATGTACTTGGACTGAAGTCAGTGCTGGCTGCTGCGGGAGTGGGAGGAATAGCAGTGGGCTTTGGGGCGCAAAGCCTTATAAAAGATATTATTTCGGGCTTCTTTATAGTGATGGAGGATCAATATGTTGTGGGTGATCTTATAACTATAGATAATATGACAGGGAATGTGGAAGACCTGGAACTGAGAGTCACCAAACTTCGTAACTTTAACGGCGATCTTTACATAATTCCAAACGGGGAGATAAAAAAGGTCACAAACCATACCCGCGGGGATAAGGCTGTAATCGTAGATATTCCTGTATCATATGGCTCTGATATGAGCAAGGCTTTTGACATTGCCAATTCTATTTGTGAAAAAGTCGGCGGGGAGTTCGATACTATAACCGAACAGCCTAAAGTCATGGGTATTACTGATCTTGGTAAAGACAGTCTTAATTTAAGAATTACAGCAAAAACGATTCCTAATGAGCATTGGGAAGTTGAGAGAAAAATAAGAAGAATGATAAAAGAAGAATTTGACAAGGAAAACATCGAGTTTTATGATAAAAATAAAATAATTTATGAGCAAAAGCCGGAGAATGGGGGAAAAACAAATGCCTGATAAATTTGCTGTAGGGGATATAGTGGAACTAAAAAAGGAACACCCGTGTGGGAGCAAGCAGTGGGAAGTAACCAGAACGGGAGCGGATTTTAGGATAAAGTGCCTTGGATGTCAGCATCAGGTTATGCTTCCCAGGGTCAAATTTGAAAAGAGTGTGAAGAAGATAATCAAGTCCAATCTTGCAACAGAATAAACATATTACTTACCTGCTGATAAAGCAGGTTTTTTGTATTATTTTTTCATTATTTGAAATAATAAATATTGCACAAAGCATCCGGCATGAGGTTGAAAGTGTGCAATATAACAATTCAGAGGATGATAAGATGTTTGAAGAGAAAAAAGGCAGAGGTTTTTTCAGGGTTTTTATTACTGCATTGCTTACCTCGTTAGGCGTAGGGGCATTATTGTTTTTTGCTATATCAAGCTATATAGATAAAAATGACCCTACTCCTCCCATACCCCAGACGGATAAAGGCATGGATGTTCCAAAGCCACAGCAGATAGCTGCTGAAGTACCAGGCTTGCAGCCGGCAGCCACTACAGTGGCAAAAAGTGCTACTCAAGGCGTGGTAGGTATTTCTGTTCTAAAGGTGGACAGTAAATCTATTTTTGACCGTGATACCTCTGAAAAATGGGGTGTAGGTTCCGGAGTCATAGTAAGCTCAAACGGCTATATTCTGACCAATCATCATGTAGCTGGCGGAAAGAATAAAAGAATAGTTGTTTCCTTTGCAAATGGTAAAAACATGGATGGTACTACGGTGTGGTCGGATCCCGTTCTTGATCTTGCAGTAGTGAAGGTGAATTCAACAGGTCTTCCAACTATCCCGCTTGGTGATGCAAATACATTGGAAGTAGGTGAAACTGCTATTGCAATTGGGAACCCGTTGGGGCTGCAGTTTCAGAGAACTGTTACATCAGGCATAATAAGTGCTCTTAACAGGACTATCAGGATTGATACTGAGCAGGGCGCTAACTATATGGAGGACCTTATTCAAACAGATGCTAGCATTAACCCTGGTAACAGCGGAGGGCCGCTCTTGAATGCAAGGGGACAGGTTGTCGGAATAAATACAGTAAAGGTTGCCAGTGCAGAAGCGATAGGTTTTGCAGTTCCTATAAATGTTGCCATACCGATTATAAGTCAGTTGACACAAAGGGGCGACTTTAAGGAACCATATCTGGGTGTTTTTGCGTATGACAGCGAGATAATTCCCTATATCGATAAAAATAAAAAGCTTGACAGTGGCATATATGTAGTTAATGTAGATAAGTCAGGACCTGCAGCTAAAAGCGGGATAAAGGTAGGCTGCATAATTACCAAGGTGGATGGAAATGAAATAAATACGATGCTTCAGCTGAGAACATATATGTATTCGAAAAAACCGGGAGATACCATAAATGTCACACATCTTATGGAAAAGACAGGCAAGTTTGTTACTACGCCTATAAAGCTTGCTGAAAAAACAGGAGATGGGATGGTTACAAGATAAAGCCGGGGACATCCGGCTTTTTTCATATGCCTTTATAAGAAATTCGGGTAATTGTATTGGAACTGAAAAACTGGAGAGAATTCCTATAAACGATATTGGAATAAGTATCCGAATCTGCAGTTAGGAGGCATATATGAAGAGTGCAAAAAATTTTAGTAACAGTATGGATTTTGAGAAAACAATAAGGAAGTATCTTCAGCAGGGTATGAACAAGCTTGAGAGTGATCTTGCAGGGACAAGAGAGGCGATTAAACTTATATCGCAGGAAAAGACAAAGGATTATATAAGAATAACGGATAGAGGTCTGAATAAGGAAGAAAGAGATTTTCTGAGTGCTATAATTGTCTCCAGTATGTACCAGTCATTTTGCTATGGGTACGGAATCGGGAAAATAGAAGGCAGCACAAACAATAAAATATTTTTATAGCCATATGTATATTTGTAACCAGTTTCTGTACCATTTTGAGGCCACACCGAAACGGTAAAAAAACGTAAAAAACGGGTAAAAAAAGCGTAAAAAACTCCTTGACACTAGGATGCGACGTTGGTACAATATTATACAATTATTATTAAATGTATATTGAGAAAAGTTATGAAGGAATAAAGATGCATATATCAGGAACTATAAGTTTATATTTTTTTCATCAAAGTTTCTGAAAATTATGTTGTACAAGAGAGCCGGCGGGTGGTGCAAGCCGGTACGACAGATGCATGAATAACTCATTCCGGAGCCTCATTGCTGAAACCGCTATATTAGGCGATGACGTTAACAACGTTACAGTTTTTTAGTGTTTAGAGATTTTTGTTGATGGTTGTTTTAAGCAGCATAAATCACAATTTCACTTGTTAAGTACACACTGGAGACAGTGTGTTAAAATAGGGTGGTACCACGTGGGAAAATTCCCCTTCGTCCCTGTAGATAAGTTTACTACAGTTAACGAAGGGTTTTTTATTATAGAAAAAGTTGTTCAACCTTTGTAGATGGAGGTTTTATGAAGCTGACAGGAGCACAAGCTATAATTAAGTCATTGCAAATTGAAAATGTTGATGTTATGTTCGGATATCCCGGAGCAGCGATATGCCCTTTTTATGATGCCCTTGTGGATTCTGATATAAGGCATGTGCTTACAAGGAATGAACAGGGAGCAGCACATGCAGCAAGCGGTTATGCGCGTGTAACAGGTAAGGTAGGCGTATGTGTCGCAACATCAGGGCCTGGGGCGACAAATCTTATAACGGGTATAGCAACAGCCTACATGGATTCAATTCCAATGGTGGCTATAACCGGACAGGTTTCCTCGGAGCTTATAGGAAGGGATGTTTTTCAGGAGGCTGATATTACAGGCGCTACAGCCCCATTCTGTAAACACAATTATCTGGTAAAGAATGCTAAGGATATTCCGAGGATTATTAAAGAAGCTTTTCATATAGCTTCTACCGGAAGGCCCGGGCCTGTAGTAGTAGATATTCCGATAGATATTCAGAATAAGGAAATCAACTTTGAGTATCCAGAAACAGTCGATATCAAAGGATATAAACCCACATACAAGGGCCATTCAATGCAGATAAAGAAAATAGCAGGTGCAATAGAAAAAGCAAAAGCACCGGTTATTTGCGCAGGCGGCGGAGTCATAAACGCTAATGCTACCCAGGAGCTTCTCACATTGGTGGAAAAGTGCCAGATACCGCTGACTACAACTCTGATGGGTATCGGTTCCATACCGTCAAGGCACGGGATGAACCTTGGGATGATCGGTTCACACGGAGTTTATGCTGCAAATTATGCACTTTACAATGCAGACCTTCTTATTATCATGGGTGCCCGTGTAGCTGACAGAGCTATCGGAACAGCAAGCAAAATAGCAGAAAAGGCTAAAATAGTTCATATTGATATAGATCCTGCTGAAATCGGAAAAAACATAGGAGCCTCAATACCCGTTGTAGGTGATGTGAAGCTGATTTTAAGAGAGCTTGCGGAGAACGTCGGTAACAGTAATACGGTAAAATGGGTTGAGACTATAAAAAAAATAAAGAATGAACACCCGTTGAAGTACACTGATGGTGGAGATTATGAATTTGTGAAGCCGCAATATGTGATATTTGAGCTATCAGACATGTTGAAAGAAGATGATATTGTCACTACAGAAGTCGGGCAGAATCAGATATGGACTGCAAACTACCTGAATGTGAGGAAGCCGAGGACCTTCATAACATCAGGCGGCATGGGTACTATGGGTTATGGCCTTCCTTCAGGGATAGGGGTAAAGATAGGGAAGGCAGAATCAAGGGTTGTCGTTATAGGCGGGGACGGTAGCTTCCAGATGTCACTGCAGGAACTCGGAACAATAAAACAGAATAAGCTTGGCGTTAAAATAATAATTTTCAATAACTCAAGGCTGGGGATGGTAAGAGAAATACAGAAGACAAGGTACTGTGGCAGATATTCACAAGTATTTCTTGAGGAAAACCCGGACTTTGTAAAACTAGTAGAAGCATATGGATTTAGAGGAGAGCGTATCAGAAAAAACTCAGAGGTGAAGGCTGCCCTGGGAAGGATGCTTGAGGAGGATGAACCATATCTTCTTGAATGTATAATAGATCCTGATGAACCGACACTGTAAGTGAATTGAGAGTGCGGGGTTGACGGCAGAAGGTAAAACATTAATATAATTTGTAAGGTGTATTTAGATAGGAGGAATGAAAGATGGCCAAACATTTACTATCAGTATTGGTGGAAAATCATGCAGGAGTGCTGTCAAGAGTAGCAGGACTGTTTAGCAGAAGGGGCTTTAACATCGACAGCTTGGCAGTGGGTGTTACAGAAAATCCTGATATATCCAGGATGACGATTGTAGTAGATGGCGATGACTATGTAGTAGAACAGGTTAGCAAGCAGCTAAACAAGCTAATAGATGTAATAAAGATAAAGCAGCTGGAAAAGTCTGATTCAGTAAGCAGGGAACTAGCTCTTATAAAAGTTAGTGCTACAGCAACGACCAGAGCTGAGATAATTCAGATAGTAGAAATCTTTAGAGCTAAGATAGTTGATGTTTCGAAAAATACACTGACCATAGAAATATCAGGGTCATCAGAAAAGGTTGCAGCTTTGGAAGACATGCTGAAGCAATTCGGAATTAAGGAAATTGTAAGGACGGGTACGATTGCTATCGAAAGAGGCAATAGATATATAAATGTACAAAATGATAAATAAAGATGGGGATAAGAGTTTGATGTTTATAGTTTGAAGTTTAACTTTAACTATGATGAACTCAAGGCCTTAAACTTTAAACAAATTATGAGGAGTGATATATTGTGGCAAAAATGTATTATGACAGTGATTGCAATCTAGGCCTTTTAAAAGGGAAAACCGTAGCGATTATCGGGTACGGGAGTCAGGGACATGCACATGCGCAGAACCTGCAGGACAGTGGAGTGAAGGTAGTGGTGGGTTTGACACCAACTTCCGAAAAGAGACAACAGGTCACCAATGACGGTCTTACCGTAATGGATACAGCGGAGGCTGCAAAAGCGGGCGACTTGATTATGATTCTTGTCCCGGACCAGGTACAGGCAGATGTTTATGAAAAGGACATCAAACCGTATGTAAAAGAAGGAAAAGTTTTGATGTTTGCCCATGGCTTTAATGTAACCTTTAACCAAATCATAGCACCGAAAGAAGTCGACGTGATTATGGTAGCTCCCAAAGGACCCGGACATACGGTAAGGAGTCAATATAAGGAAGGCAGAGGTGTTCCTTCACTGATTGCCATACACCAGGATGCTTCCGGGAAAGCAAAAGAGTACGCACTGGCGTATGCTGCCGGAATCGGTGCAGGTAGAGCAGGAATCCTGGAAACAACCTTCAGAGAAGAAACCGAAACGGATTTATTTGGTGAACAA